>DASSIZ010000106.1 GCA_035691485.1 Terriglobales bacterium | reverse complement strand
GGATCGCCGCTCCCCTTTTGCGACCCGGCTAACGTAGGAGCGGTCCACTCCCAGCCTGCGGGCGATTCGACTGTAAAGACCACATAACGAATCGACAAAACGGTTGACCCTTTTGACGTCGGTCTGTCCAACCTTTTTCTTGGCCATTCATGCCACCCATATGGCCTGCGCACTCCATCCCCCCTGAAAGATGCCTCCCCCGGGCGTGGTGCTGCACTCCTAAGGTTGAGTAGCACCGGATATCAAGGTCGTCCAAGACGGTGGCGCACATCGGCGCCCGGACTCCAGAAGATGACGCCGCGTAGTTGTTAGCGCCTTGTTACAGAACAATGAATTCTCCATGAATTGACTGCACTGGAATAGAATCCCGCCTACCTCCCGGATAAACTAGGGGCGAGTGAAACAGCAGATCTTTGTGGTCGAAGACGACGCCGACATCCTGCGCCTGGTGCGCCACCATCTTGAAGCCGCCGGTTACCTGGTGCGTTCCTTCAGCGCTACGACCGGCGTGCTTGCCGACGCCGCCAGGTACCACCCTGCGTTGTTCCTGCTCGATATCATGGTCCCTGGCGGCAGCGGCCTGGGCTTATGCGAGCAGATCCGCGGATCGGAAACGCTCGCGGCAACGCCCATCATTTTCCTCACCGCTAAGGCAGGTGAATCCGACCGCGTCCGCGGTTTTGAGCTTGGCGCTGACGACTACATCATCAAGCCTTTCAGCCCGCGCGAACTTGTCGCCCGCGTCCGCGCCGTGCTTCGGCGCTTCGAGCCTCCGCTGCCCTCGGGCGCGCACCAGGTCGGCGACAT
Source organism: Terriglobales bacterium (assembly GCA_035691485.1). Taxonomy (NCBI): domain Bacteria; kingdom Pseudomonadati; phylum Acidobacteriota; class Terriglobia; order Terriglobales; species Terriglobales bacterium. The sequence goes on along the minus strand of DASSIZ010000106.1, from coordinate 6,864 downwards.
TTGTATTGACTCCAGCGCCATGACCCTCACCGTCCGCGGCGACAATGTTGCCACCACCGCCACCGAATTTCGCCTGCTCGATTATTTCGCGCGTCACGCCGGGCGCGTCTTCACTCGCGATCAACTGCTCGATGCCGTCTGGCGCGATACCGCGTTCGTCACGCCCCGTTCGGTGGACGTATATGTCCGCCGCCTACGCGAAAAAATCGAAAGCAATCCCGACGAGCCCCGTTACCTGAAAACCGTGCGCGGAACCGGTTACCGCTTCGAGGCGCCCCGTTGACCGTCATCCCGAGCGCAGCGAGAGATCTGTTTGTTATCGGCCCTTAGCCACTGTGTTTCTTCAGCAGCCTGCGAATCTCTTTCTTGTTCTTGACCGGCAAGCTCTTCATTGCGCTCCTCGCCAGGGCCACGTATGCCGCCCTCGCCTCCGCGTCCGCCTGCAATACCTTTAAGTGTCGCTTCACCGTTTCGACGTCGCCGCGAACCAACGGGCCGCTGAACGCGCCCGCCGTCCCTTGCTTCAGATAATTGCGCACGGTCTGCTGCAGGATGGGCCCGACCGTCGCTTGCGCAGTAGCTTTGTCCAATCCGACCTTCCTCGCCAATCGCTCCGCCGCTGCTATGGTGGCCACGATCAGGGGCGAGGTAAATGCTCCGAGCGCGTGGTAAAGCGGCTTGCGCGCGACCGATATTTTGACCACGCGACCGCCAAGATCATGGGTAATCTGTCGCGCCGCGCGCGCCGCGCGAGCATCTCCCTCGATGGCGAAGGTTACGCCCTTCAGTTCCGGGGTTGCATCGCGCACAAACGTCATCATGGGATGCACCGACGCCACCGCTGTCCCGGCTTTCTGAAGTGCCTTCAACTCCCGGCTGCCCAGCGCGCCGCTGGAGTGGAATGCGAGCTTGCCTCGCCAGCCGCCGCGTTTCGCCAGTTCGGCAGCGCATGCTGCGATCGCTGAATCTCCCACGCAGATCCAGGCGATGTCCGCAGCTGGACTCGCTTCACTGGCATGGACGACGCGGGCCTTCACCTCTCGCGCTAATGTCCGCGCTCGTCGTGCGGAGTTTTTGCCGTGATGAACAATTTCCGTTACCCGATACCCTGCCGCGTGCAGCGCCCGGGCCATGGCGCTGCCGAGGTTTCCCGGCCCGATGATCGCGATTGTCGGCTTCCTGGTGCGCATGATAGGGCCGCTGCAGCATAGTGGTTTCAAGTTTCAAGTTTCAAGTTTCAGTCCGGGCAAGTGGAAAGGTGAAACGAGAAACGCGGAAGCCTTTATATTGTTTGTCATGCCACGCCAGAGCAAGCGAGCCAAGGTTCTCTCTTCCCGTATCGTCTATCGCGGTCCCGTGTTCCACGTTACCACCGATCGCGTCCAGGAACCTGGCGGCATCGTGGCGCGGCGCGACGTCGTGCGCCACAGCGGCTCCATCGTCATCATGGCCGCGGATGACTCGCGCTCGGAATTGCGCGTCCTGCTGGCTCGCCAGTACCGCCATCCCGCCGGTGACTACCTCTGGGAGCTTCCCGCCGGACGCATCGATCCGGGCGAGTCGGAGCTTACCGGCGCCAAGCGCGAGTTGCTCGAGGAAACCGGCTACACCGCGGCGAGGTGGTCCCGTGCGCTCTTCTTTTATTCCAGCCCCGGCTTCCTCGACGAGACCATGGCCATCTATCTTGCCACCGGCCTGAAACGCGGCAAGGCCAAGCCGGAAGAAGACGAGTACATCCGCATCCGTATGTTCCCTCTTTCGCAGCTCGTAACCATGGTCATGCGCGGCGCCATCCGTGACGGCAAAACCATCTCTGCCGTACTCTGGCTGGCGCAACTCCGCCAACCGGCGAAATCGGCGGCAAGACACTCAAAACCGGGTTAGCCCGGCCGGCAGCAGCCCATCGCCGCATAAATACAGCGTTTTCATCCATTAACTCTCTTGACAACATCTTCAAATTACCTCAGAATTTGATTAACCCATTCCCAAGCTTCCCTTCTGCCAGGAAAGGCGTGGCGCTAGCAAGCCGAGCTCTCCGTCGTAGTTGGAGTTAAGCAATAGATGGGCTTCTCTACCGCGGCGCGTACTTGGGACGCGGTGCCGGCTTCGCACGGAGGAAGAGAAAGGTGGCTCGTATCAAAGGCAAAGTAAAGTGGTTTAACAACGCAAAGGGATTCGGCTTCATCGGCCGCGATGATGGACCAGACGTTTTCGTCCACTACAGCGCCATCTCCTCGGAAGGGTACAAAAGCCTTCAGGAGGGTGATGAAGTTGAGTTCGAAATTGTCCAGGGACAGAAAGGTCCGCAGGCCGGGAACGTTACCAAGCTGTCGGCCTAAGCAGTCCGTATTTCCGTATCACCAAGTTCGCTCGATCAGCCCAGCCCCGCGGCTGGGCTTGCTTTTTTACACCCATCCGTGTGCCGATCGTACAGGCAGTGGAAGCTGAAGATAGTCGGCGGCCGACGGCAAAAGGAAGCGTGCTGGGGCAAAAAGATCCCCGGGGGGATAAAATCTGGCTGTGCCGGAGACACGCCCTCTCGACAACCGCGCCATCGCTTCCATCCTCTACGAGACGGCCGACCTGATGGAAATCAACGGCGACGATTCCTTCCGCATCCGCTCCTATCGCCGTGCGGCGGAAGCCATCGAAAGCCTTGACCAGCCCATCTGGCCGCTTATCCCGGAACAGAAGAAGCTGCTCGAAATTCCCGGCATCGGCAAGGGAATGAGCGCGCACCTGAAAGACCTCTACGAAACCGGGCGCGTCTCGGTGCACGCCAAGCTGCTGGAAAAATATCGCCCTTCGATGCTGGAGCTTCTGAAGATCCAGGGCCTGGGTCCCAAGACCATCGCGCTGCTATGGAGCGCGCACCAGGTCGCCGACCTGGAAGGTGTCGAGAGGCTGGCGCGGTCCGGCAAGCTGCGCGAACTGCCGCGCATGGGCGAAAAGGCGGAGCAGAAAATCCTTAAGGCGATCGAGAACTATCGCGCCATTTCCGGCCGATTCTGCCTCGACGACGCGGACACGATCGCGCAAAAGCTCAGCGACCACCTGTCGCATTTGCCGGGCGTGGAGAAGATCACGCCTGCCGGCTCTCTGCGCCGGGGGCGCGAGACGGTCGGTGATCTCGACATCCTCATCACCGGCAAGTGCTGCGGGCACCAGCAGCAGCGCAATGACGTCATTGAACAAATTGTGCGTTTTCCGGGCATCATCGACGTCCTGGCGCGCGGCGAGAACAAGGTCAGTTTCAAGCTCCGCAACGGCATGCAGGTGGACGTCCGGCTGCTGCCGCCGGAATCCTTCGGCGCCGCGATGCAGTACTTTACCGGCTCCAAGTCGCACAACGTGGCGCTTCGCCAGCGCGCTCTCAAGCTCGGCTACACGCTCAACGAATACGGCCTGGCCAAGCTTGACACCGAGAAGCGCATCGCCGGCAAGAGCGAAGACGAGATCTACGCCAAGCTCGGCATGGACTGCATTCCTCCAGAACTGCGCGAAAACTGCGGCGAGATTGAGGCTGCGCTCGAGCATCGCCTGCCCCATCTGATCGAGCAGCGCGACCTCCAGGGCGACGTTCACATGCACACCGTCGAAACCGACGGCAAGTGCACGATCGAGGAAATGGCCGCCGCGGCGCGCGACCGCGGCTACAAGTACATGGCGATCACCGACCACTCCAAGAACCTCGCCTTCGCCAACGGTCTCGACGACCGCCGCGCCCTCGAGCACATTAAGAAGATTCGCCGGGCCAACCAGAAGTCTGACGGCATCCGCATCTTCGCCGGCATTGAAGTGGACATCCTCGCCGACGGCTCGCTCGACCTCTCCGATTCCGTGCTCGAGGAAATGGACATCGTCATCGCCAGCGTGCATTCGGCGTTCAACCAGGAGTCCCCGCAGATGACCGAGCGCCTGCTCAAGGCGATCGACAACAAGCACGTGTCGCTCATCGGCCACCCCACCGGGCGCATTCTGCTGCGCCGCGATGCCTACCAATTCGACATGGAAGCGGTGCTCGCCGCGGCAGCGAGCAAGAAGGTCGCGATGGAGTTGAATGCTTATCCCGATCGCCTCGATTTGTGCGATCGCCACCTGCGCATGGCCAAAGAGCGCGGGGTGAAAGTCGTCATCAATACCGACTCGCATCACACCACGCACATGGAGAAGATTAAGTACGGGATCTTGCAGGCGCGCCGAGCCTGGCTAACCAAAGCGGACGTGCTGAACACATTGCCGACGGAAGAGTTCGCGAGAGCGATGAAAAAACACTGGCCAGTCGCTGGTGGTTAGTAAGCTACAAGTTATCTCATAAATGGTTTTGGGTAGGGCACGGCTTGAGCCGTGCCGCCCAGAGCCGTCAATGATGCGGGCTTTAGCCCCTGAGGGAAAAGATGATTGCCCTCTTCACGAACATGAGATGGTTTCTAGCGCTAACAACTAGCCACTAGCCAGTTCTTTTCAGCATCTCACAACCGAGGAATTATTTATGCCGGAGAACAACGCACAACTGAGCCCCACTCCGAATCCTCCCCAGGCCGGCAAGCCGCAGCCCGTGAAAAAGGACGTGGAAGATTATGACCGCGCCCACGTCCCCATGGAGGAGGAGTTCGACAAGGCGAAATGGACGCTTCCGCCGTGGCAGCCAGTCGTAGTGGCGCTGGTGATCGTCGGCATCGTGGTCGGGATCCTTTCGTGGGTGACGAAGGTAAAGCCGCAGGGCAAGGCGACCATAGACAACATCAACGCGGTCCAGATTCAGAGTGACAACGTGCTGGTGGCGGTGAACGCGACGCTGCAGAACACCGGCCAGAAACCGCTCTGGATCCACGACATCAAGGCGCAGGTGAAGACCGATAAGGGCGACTTCAGTGACGAGGCCGCGCCCGCCGTGGATGTGGATCGCTATTACCAGGCGTTTCCCGATCTTAAGCAAAACGCGCAGCCGGCGCTGCTGCCCGAGGCCAAGATTGCCCCCGGCGGCCAGCAGCACGGGACGATGGTCTTCAGCTTTCCTGTCAACAAAGAGACCTTCGACAAGCGCAAGTCGCTGACCCTCACCATTCAGCCCTACGATCAGAAAGCCGTGGTGCTCACGAAGTAAGATCGCGCCGAAGTTGCCCCGCTTTTATTGACTCGCGTTATCCGGCAGCATACGATTCCTGCAATCCGCCTGCCGGCAAACGGAGCCAATTTTGTCCCGCCTCGAAGGAAAAGACCTCAGGACGCTGCTGTTTTGGATTGTGATCGGCATTGTCGGAGCGCTGGTCGCCGTCCGCTATTTCCACGCCGCCTTTCCGGAAGCGGCGCTGAACCTGAAGGTGTCCAAGGGCGAGGCGCAGCAGACAGCACGCAACTTTCTCGCCGGCAATGGCATGGCCGTCGACGGCTACCAGAGCAGCATTGTCTTCCACGTGGACGAAGACGCGAAGACGTACCTGGAGCGCGAAGCCGGCCTGGAGCAGGCGAACAAGCTGATGGCAGGACCGGTCAGCGTGTGGGCGTGGGACGTACGATTCTTCCGGCCACAGCAGCAGGAGGAGTTCCACGTCCACGTTAGCCCCGGAGGACGAGTGGTTGACTTTTCCCACACCATCGAGGAGGCGCGGGCAGGGGCAAAACTCGATCGCGAAGCGGCGAAAACGCTAGCGGAAACCTTCGCGCGCGCGCAATATCCCGACTTCTCCGACTACGATTACCTCCCGGCGGAAGCCAACTCGATCGACCGTCCGAACCGCCGCGACTGGAGCTTCACCTGGGAGCGGCGCGGCTTCAAAGCGCCGGCGCGTGAAAACGGCGCGCCCTACCGGCTCCGCGTCAGCCTGCAAGGCGACCGCCCAGGAGGCTCCGCCGAGTTCCTGAAAGTGCCGGAAGAATGGCGGCGCGGCTATCAGAAGCTTCGGTCGGGCAATACCTTCTACGGCAGCATGGCCCTGATCCCATACTTATTTCTGAACGGCGGAATGCTGTGGGTGCTGTTCGATCTGGGCAGGCGCGGCATCATCCGCTGGCGGGGGGCGCTGAAGCTCGGCATCGTGCTGGCAGTGCTGTTTTTCGCGATGACGGCGAACAACTGGCCGGTCACGCGCGCCGGATACGACACGAATTCTTCCTACTCCTCGTTCGTACTTTTACACTTGGTGCAGGCGGCCGCGGGGAGCCTGGCGCTGGGACTGCTGGTGGCCTTGACGGTGGCTGCCGCCGAGCCGCTATATCGAAGTTCCCAGCCTGACCAACTGCGGTTGAATGCGGCGTGGACGCTGCCGGGAATTCGCACCAAGGAGTTCTTCCGCTCCAGCGTGGTCGGCTTGGGAATGGCAGCTGGGCACATCGGGTTTGTCGTGCTCTTCTACATGCTGGGCAGCCGGGTCGGGGTGTGGGCGCCGCAGGAAATTCCCTACACCGACGTTCTGAGCACGCATTTTCCATGGCTGTACCCGCTGACCATCGGGGTGTACGCGGCCACCAGCGAGGAGTTCCTCTTCCGCCTGTTCGCAATTCCCTTCCTCATGCGGTTCACCAAGTCGCGCGTGCTGGCAGTGGTGCTGCCGGCATTTTTCTGGGGATTCCTGCACTCCGCCTATCCGCAGCAGCCTGGGTACATTCGCGGCATCGAGGTCGGATTAATCGGGATCGTTGCCGGCGTGGTCATGTTGCGCTATGGAATCCTGGCGACGCTGGTCTGGCATTACACGGTGGATGCGGCGCTGATCAGCCTGTTTCTTCTGCGTTCCGGAAATGCGTACTTCCGCGCCTCGGGCGCGCTGGTGGCGGCGGGCGCACTGGTTCCATTGATCATCTCCGGGGGCTTCTACCTGGCGCGGCGAGGGTTTGAGCCTGATGAACCGCTATTAAACCGCG
>DASSIZ010000105.1 GCA_035691485.1 Terriglobales bacterium | reverse complement strand
CGCAACCGGCGCCGCGAGTTCCACCGGGTAGCCGAAGATCCCGGTGGAAATGGAAGGGAAGGCAATGCTCTTCAGCTTCAGTTTGTCGGCCACGCGAATGGACTCGCGATAGCAGCTTGCCAGCTTTTCAGGTTCTCCGCGCTCACCACCTTGCCAGACCGGGCCGACGGTGTGGATGACATGGCGCGCCTTCATCTTGCCGGCCGTGGTCGCCACCGCTTTTCCGGTCGGCAGCGGTCCCTGCTTCTCGACGATGGCCTTACATTCCTCCCAGATTGCCGGCCCTCCGGCGCGGTGGATGGCACCGCAGACTCCGCCGCCGGGAGCCAGTTGTTCGTTGGCGGCGTTGACGATGGCGTCGGCGTTCTGGTCAGTGATGTCGCCGAGAAGCAGATCAATCGAGCGTTCGTGTTGCAGTTGAATGTGCATTGGGCCATCGGCCATCGGCTTTCGGCTCGTAGGTGTTTGCCCGATCGCCGATAGCCGAGCGCCTATTTCCTATCCGTCAGCGCTTCCACGCCGGGCAGCTTCTTGCCTTCCAGGAACTCCAGCGAAGCACCGCCGCCGGTGGAAATGTGCGTGATCTTGTCCTCGACACCGGCATCGTGAACCGCGGAAACCGTGTCCCCGCCGCCGACGATCGAAATGGCACCGGAGTTTTCCGCCACCGCGTGCGCGATCTTGCGGGTACCCTTGGCAAACAGCGGCATTTCGAACACCCCCATCGGTCCGTTCCAGACAATCGTCTTGGCGCGCGAAATTTCTTCGGTGAAGAGGTCAATCGTCTTCGGCCCGATATCGAGGCCCAATTGGTCGGGCGGGATGGGATGGCCCTCGCCAACCATGTGCGTGACAGCGTCCTCGGCAATTTTCGCGGCGGTGATGTGGTCCACGGGAAGAAGGAACCTGACTTTTCGCGCGCGCGCGTCGTGCAACAGTTGTTTGGCGAGGTCGAGCTTGTCTTCTTCGACCAGCGATTTTCCGACCTCGTGTCCCTGTGCCTTGAGAAACGTGTACGCCATGCCGCCGCCGATGATGAGCGCGTCCACCTTGTGCACCAGGTTCTTGATGACGCCGATCTTGTCGCTTACCTTGGCGCCGCCGAGGATGGCGACGAAGGGCTTGGCCGGCGCGTGCAGAGCTTTGCCGAGGTACTCCAGTTCCTTCTCCATCAGCAGGCCGGCCGCGGATTTCTCGACAAAGCGGGTGATGCCGACGGTGGAGGCGTGGGCGCGATGGGCGGCGCCGAAAGCGTCGTTCACGTAGCAATCGGCCAGCTTGGCCAGCGCCTTGGAAAACTTCTCGTCGTTGGCTTCCTCCTCGGCATGGAAGCGGAGGTTCTCCAGCAGCAGGGTTTGCCCGCGCTCCAATTTGCCGGCCATCTCTTCGGCCTGGATGCCGACGCAATCGGTGCAGAAGCCGACGTTTTCGCCGCGGCTCAATTGCCGGTCGAGCAGCATGCGCAGGCGTTCAGCGACCGGACGCAAGCTCATCTTGGGATTGGGCTTGCCCTTGGGACGTCCGAGGTGGGAGGCGAGGATCAGCCGCGCGCCGTGCCGCAGGGCGTATTCGATGGTGGGCAGGGTTTCGCGGATCCGGGTGTCGTCGGTGATGTGGCCCGCCTCGTCAAGCGGAACATTGAAATCCACCCGCATGAAGATGCGTTGATCGCTGAGCGTCAGATCGCGGATGGAGAGCTTGGGCATCTTTAACTCCTGCACGCGCGCTGCAAATTCGGAGAGCATAAGAGTAGTTTCCAATTTCCCAAGGTTTCAAGTTTCAGGTTTCGAGTTTCACGCCAGCCGTAGAGCGTGAAACGTGCAACTGGAAACGTGAAACCTTCTTCTGTCCTACAGGCCTTTCTTGCCGATAAAGTTAATCAGGTCGCGAACCCGGCAGGAGTAGCCCCACTCGTTGTCGTACCAGGAGATCACCTTGACGCAATTGCCGGCCACAACGCGGGTGAGCGGCGCGTCGAGAATGGAGGAGCGGCTGTCGTGCTTGAAATCGGAGGAGACCAGTTCCTCCGGTTCGTAGCCGAGATAGCCCTTCAGCGGGCCGGACTCGGAAGCCTTCTTCATGGCCGCGTTGACCTCCTCGGCGGTGGTCTTTTTCTCCACGAAGCAGACCAGGTCGACGACCGAAACGTTGGGGGTGGGCACGCGCATGGCAAAGCCGTCGAGTTTGCCCTTGAGCTCTGGGATGACCAGGTAAACGGCCTTGGCCGCGCCGGTGGTGGTCGGGATCATGTTGATGGCCGCCGCGCGCGCACGCCGCAAGTCCTTGTGCGGAAAGTCGAGGATGACCTGGTCGTTGGTGTAGGAGTGGATGGTGGTCATGGTGCCACTGACGATCTTGAATTCGTCGTTCACGACCTTGGCGACAGGCGCGAGGCAATTGGTAGTGCAGGAAGCATTGGAGATGATGTTGTGCCTGGCGGCCTCGTACTTGTTCTCGTTCACGCCCAGCACGATGGTGATGTCCTCGTTCTTGGCGGGGGCGGAGATGATGACTTTCTTGACCGGGCCGCGCAGGTGCTTGCGCGCGTCTTCCGCATTGGTGAAGCGGCCGGTGGATTCGACCACGACCTGGGCGCCCACGGATTCCCAATTGATCTTGGCCGGGTCTTTCTCGGAGAAAACGCGGACGCTGCGGTTGTCGACCTTGATGGAATCCTGCTCGGCGATGACCTGGTGCGAAAGGTTGCCGAGAACGGAGTCGTACTTGAGCAGGTGGGCGAGCGTTTTGGGATCAGTGAGATCGTTGACGGCGACAAACTCGAGATTGGATTCGCCGAGTGAAGCGCGAAGAATATTGCGACCGATGCGGCCGAAACCGTTGATGCCGACTTTAATTGCCATCTTGCCTCCGAAAATCGAGCGCGGACTGCTGGTAGTGTCGAGTGTTATGAGAGAGCCAAAAATCGTAACACCTGGGCCATACCGGCGCAAATGATGGACGTGACCAGGGCGGCACAGCGCGTTGCCGAATGTCGGCGGGTGTGTTCCAATCGCTGCATGCGCAAGTGGCAGCGCGACCGCATGAGGCGGCGCAAACCGAAAGCCTCGGGCCCATCGCAGCCCAGCCAAGCACCGGAACCGTTGCAGCCCGCCTATCCCGACATGGATCGCTCGCTGCTGGCCCCTAACCGCGAGCCCGAAGCGGCTCCTGAAGCGCCGCAAGAGTCGGCGCCGGAAAACCCGGAAAGGGCACCCTCGCGCCGTCCCACCCGAGGCGGGCAGCGCCGGCGGAGCCGGGGCGGCCGGGGACGTCGA
>DASSIZ010000104.1 GCA_035691485.1 Terriglobales bacterium | reverse complement strand
GGCTCCCCACCATGTAGCTGACCAGTAGCTTGCTGCTGGCTTCTAGGAAAACACTGAAAAAAGCTCGTTTCGGGCGATGGAATAGGTAGAATCTGCCTGGTGCTGGAAGCCGGAGCAGATCAATGCAGCGTCAGGCGAGCTTTGCCGAGGTGGAATACGGGGCCAAGAAGAAGCAGACGCGGCGAGATAAGTTTCTGGCGGACATGGAAGCGGTGGTGCCGTGGGCGCGGCTGGCGGAGCGGCTTGCGCCGCTTTATCCGAAAGGCGAGCGCGGTCGGCCGCCGATCCCGTTGGGACGCATGCTGCGGGTCTATTTTGTGCAGCAGTGGTACGGGTTGGCCGATGAAGCGGTCGAGGACGCATTCTACGACAGCCAAGCGCTGCGCGGCTTTGCCGGGATCATGCTGAACCGCGAGGCGATCCCCGACGCGACCACGGTGCTGCATTTCCGGCATTGGCTGGAGCGGCACGATTTGACCAAGGGACTGTTCGAGGAAGTCAACGCGATGCTGGAGGAGCGTGGCTTGCTGATGCGGCAAGGGACGATTGTCGACGCCACGATCATCGCCGCGCCGTCCTCGACCAAGAACAAGCACCAGAGCCGCGACCCGGAGATGCACCAGACCAAGAAAGGCAATCAGTGGTACTTTGGGATGAAGGCCCACATCGGGGTCGATGTCGCCTCGGGGCTGGTGCACACGGTGGTCGGGACCGCCGCCAACGAAGCCGACATCACCCAGACGGTGGCGCTGCTGCACGGCGAAGAGGAAGACGTCTTCGGCGATGCCGGCTACACCGGGGCGGACAAGCGGCCTGAACTTGAGGATCGCGATGTATCATGGAACATCGCGATCAAGCGCAGCATCATCAAAGCGCTCCCGAAAGCGCTGCGGGAGTTGGCGGAGCCGGTGGAGCGGGCGCTATCGCAGGTGCGCGCCGTGGTCGAGCATCCCTTCCACATCGTCAAGAACCGCTTCCGTCATAAGAAGCTGCGCTATCGCGGCCTGCATAAGAACACCGCACAGCTCCACACGCTGTTCGCCCTGGCCAATCTGGTGATCGCCAAGAAGGTGCTCCTTCCCCCGTCATCGGCCTGATTACGCCCGCAGTGTGCCTCGACCCCGCCAAGGCACAGAAAAAATTTAATCCGAACCCTGACTTCGCTCCAAAATCACGAGCAGTGGCGTGCCAGCGCCGGTAAATTATGCCTCGGTCGCTTTCCCACCAGCCATACAAGACTTCTTCAGCGCATCCCTAGAGCGTGATCGGGTTTAGTTGAAGCGCGGATGAAGGTTCCCGGAGGCGGGGATTTCTGGTCAAAATGCTGGCTGGGGGGTGGAGGCCAGCGAGCATGCCGAGACCCTATTCACAGGATTTGCGGGACCGGGTGGTGGCCGCGGTGGCGGGTGGTCGCTCGCGCCGCGCCACCGCGAAGAGATTCAGCGTCAGTGTTGCCACGGTCGTGAGATGGTCGCAGCGTTTCCGCACGACGGGGAGCGCAGCGGCCTTGGCGATGGGCGGGCGCCGCCCGCATCGTCTGGGCGGCAGACGCGACTGGCTGCTGGCGCGAATTGCGGACAAGCCGGACCTGACATTGCGGGCGATCCTGGCCGAGCTGGCCGCCGATGGGGTCAAGGTGAGCCATGGCGCGCTCTGGGCGTTTTTCGCTCGCGAAGGCATCACGTTCAAAAAAAGAGCCTGCACGCCAGCGAACAGGACCGCGCCGACATCGCTCGCCGGCGCGAGCGGTGGCGGAAATACCAGGGCCGGCTTGACGCCAAACGGCTGGTCTTTATCGACGAGACATGGGCCAAGACGAACATGACCCGGCGCCATGGACGATGTGCCCGCGGCACCCGCCTGATCGCCAAGGTGCCGCAGGGACGCTGGCGTACCCTGACCTTTCTGGCGGCGTTGCGCTGCGACCGGATCGCGGCGCCCTGCGTCATCGACGGCCCGATCAACGGTACCAGCTTTCGCGCTTACGTAGAGCAGTTCCTGGTGCCCACCCTGAGCCGCGGCGATGTCGTGATCATGGACAATCTCGGCAGTCATAAGGGCCAGGCTGTCCGCCATCTGATCCGCGCCGCCGGCGCCAAGCTATTCTTCCTGCCCCGCTATTCGCCCGATCTCAACCCGATCGAGCAGGTCTTCGCCAAGCTCAAAACCCTGCTGCGCAAAGCCAATCCGCGCACCACCGAAGCCACCTGGCGCCAGATCGGCTCATTGCTGGATCACTTCACCGCTGAGGAATGCGCAAACTACCTCGCCAATGCCGGCTACGGCTACGCTTCAACCTGAAACAATCGCGCTCTAACGCACCAAACATGTGAAAAACGAGCCGCCCTTGCGCTGTCGTCGTGTCGAGGGCTTCAGTCAGGCTGCGAATCCCGATGCCCCTCAACCGCAGGTTTCGACAGTTTCAATCAACTGCTTCATCGATCGCGCCAGGCGGTCGAGCTTCCACACGATCAGCGTGTCGCCGCTGCGCGCGAATTCGAGCGCGTCATGCAAAGCCGGGCGGTCGGTAACCGCACCTGACATCTGCTCGGTGAAAATTTTTGTGCACCCTGCCTCCGTCAGCGCGTCGCGCTGCAAGGCAAGGTTCTG
>DASSIZ010000103.1 GCA_035691485.1 Terriglobales bacterium | reverse complement strand
CGTCTTTCAGGCTGCTTAGGTCGTCGGCCATGGCGTGCTTCATGGGGAAATAGCCAATGAAACATTTTAGACCGATTGATAGCAAAGGAGCTAGCGCTGGCTGCGAACGGGACAGGCCGAGGGCCGAAGGCCGGGAGCCGGCGGCCGATATGCTAAACTCAAAACTTACGCTTACCGCGTCTTCCACACATGGTGCTTTCGAAAGAATATGTGAGCTATCTGGCTCGCGAACTCACAAAGAAGCTCATTGCCGGGCAGTTTGTCGAAACCGATAAGCTCCCCGCCGTCACCGATAAGGTCCATGCCGCCATGCTCGAGGAGCTTGGCCTGGAGGACCGCATCAATGATGAGGTCCGCATCATCCTCGATACTTACGCTGACGAAATGCGCAAGACCGGCGCCAACTACCAGGAAATGTTCAAGAAGGTTAAAGGCGAGCTCGTGCGCAAATATAAGGCGGTGCTGTGAGACTCAGCCGCGACAAGCTCAACAAGCTGGCCCATAGCGTCACTGACGCCCTGGCCGCCATGGACGAGGTTGACTTCGTCGAGGACCGCAACACCATCCGCCTCGAAGTCCGTCACATTCTGGAAGAACTGCTCAACCACGAAGCTAAAATTGACGCCGCCGCCCGCCAGAAAATCGAAAGTCAGAAGCGCACCATCCTCGAAGGCTCTCAGGAGTGGGACATCCTCTACCGCAAGTACTACAACGAGGAAGTCAAGAAACTGGGAATCTGAATAAGTTCCCGCCGCTTCACGACGCAGCTTCAGCAACTCTCTGTACTACAACTCAAAGCCCAACAGCCACTTACTTGTCCAGCAGCCAACATTCCCATTCTGCGCATGAAACTTGAGCGCGCCATTGTGCGTATATCTAATGGGGGAATCTTTCCTCCAGGCGTAGCATCAAGTTAGTAGGAAAGCTCATATGACAAACGCACTGAAAACCACCCTGCTGCTGGGGCTCCTGACCGGTGTCCTCCTGTTCATTGGCTCCCATTACGGCGGGCAGAACGGAATGATCCTCGCCCTGGTCTTTGCCGGAGTGATGAACTTCGTTTCTTACTTTTTCTCCGACAAGATTGCCCTGGCCATGTACCGCGCGCGACCGGTCACGCGCGAGGAACTTCCCCGCGCCTACCAGATCGTCGAGCGCTTGACCCAGCGCATTGGCATCCCGATGCCTAAAATGTACGTGATCCCCAGTGAGTCGCCCAACGCCTTCGCCACCGGGCGTAATCCGAGCCACGCCTCCGTCGCCGTCACCCAAGGCATCCTGGACCTGCTGAATGACGACGAGATGGAAGGCGTGCTCGCCCACGAATTGGGCCACGTCCGCAATCGCGACATCCTCATCAGTTCCATCGCCGCCACCCTCGCCGGCGCCATCACCGTGATCGCCCGCATGTTCGGCTATGCCGCCATGTTCGGCGGATACGGCGGCCGTGATGATCGCGACCGCGGCGGTGGCGCGCTGGGAGCAATCTTCATGATGGTCCTGGCGCCGATTGCTGCCATGCTGATCCAATTGGCCGTCTCCCGCTCCCGCGAATATGCTGCCGACGATACCGGCGCGCACCTTACCGGCAACCCCTACGCGCTCGCCAGTGCCCTGCGCAAGCTGGACACGTACTCGCGTCGCGTGCCGCTGCCGGCTTCGCCCTCCACCGCGCACCTGTTTATCGTGCAGCCGTTCCTGGGCGTGAGCGGATTGAATCTGGCCAACCTGTTCTCGACTCACCCGCCGATCGCGAAGCGCATCGAGCGGCTCACCGGTAGACCGGCCGAATTTGATGTCTAGTCACATAACGAATGGGCCACTGGTGAACACAGATCAACACGGCTGAATTAATTCTTCTGGATCTGCGTTCATCAGCGTTAATCCGCGGCCGATTTGTTTTTGGGATTACCAAAGTCCCCAAGCCGATAGCTCGTAGCTGGCGGCGGACAGCTGGTTTACAATCGCTGGCAATGTCCTCTCACGCAATTCAGAGTGCGGCCGCGCGCGCGGCGGCCTTGCAGGCGGCATTGCGCACCATCATTCGCGGCCAGGACGAAATCATCCGCCTCGCTTTGATCACCATGTTCGCCGGCGGCCACCTGCTGATTGAGGGCGTACCCGGCGTGGGCAAGACAACCCTGGCGCATGCCCTGGCCCGCGCCTTGGATTGCACGTTTCAGCGCATCCAATTCACCAGTGACATGCTGCCCAGCGACGTGCTCGGCATTTCCATGTACTCGGCGGTCGAGCAACGCTTCGAATTCAAGCGCGGGCCGGTGTTCACCAACATCCTGCTCGCGGATGAGATCAATCGCACCACTCCCAAAACGCAGTCGGCGCTGCTGGAAGCCATGAATGAATCCCACGTCACCGTGGACGGACACTCCTATTCCCTGCCGCAACCGTTTCTTGTCATCGCCACGCAAAATCCAGTCGAGCACCACGGCACTTATCCTTTGCCGGAATCGCAGCTGGACCGCTTCTTGATGCGCGTGCACATGGGCTATCCTTCGGGCACCCACGAACGTGAGATTCTGCGGTCCGAGGTCGGCGCCGCCCAGCTCGACAGCATCCGTCCGGTGCTGACCGCCGCCGACGTAATTGCAATCCAGGATGAAGTCACGCGCGTTCGCGTGGAAGAATCGCTGGTGGAGTACGCGATGGCTATTGTCAGCCGCACTCGCGAATCGGCCTACTTGTCGCTCGGCGTTTCGCCGCGCGGCGGCATCATGCTCTACCGGGCTGCGCAGGGAATGGCCTTCCTCGACAGCCGCGCCTTTGCCACGCCCGACGATTTCAAATCCCTTGCCGCCCATGTCTTTGCCCACCGCGTCGTCGTCAGCGGACGCTTCTCCTCCACTCTGAAGAAATCCCAGCAGGCGGAGGAGATTTTGCGCGACATCGTCGACAGCGTTCCGGTCCCGGTATAAAGCCATGACCGTCCTGCGATTCTTCATGCTGCTCTCGATGGTGATCTGGGTGGGCGGAATCATCTTCTTCTCGTTCGTGGTCGCCCCCGCCCTGTTCAGCATTCTGCCCACGCGTCATCTCTCGGGACTGGTGGTCACGCGCACCCTCGCGACGCTGCACTGGATCGGCGCCATCTGCGGCGGTGTCTTCCTCATTTGTTCCTTCTTCGAAGCGTTCGCCAGCACGGGTAACGTGCAGGCCCTCTCCGCGCGCAATGTCCTGGTACTGCTGATGACGGTGATGACGCTGCTCTCGCAAATTGTCGTCAGCTCGAAGATGGCCGCGCTTCGCGCCGAGATGGGCGAAATCGACGCCATCCCTGCCGCCGACGCGCGCCGCATTGCGTTCAACCAGCTTCACCGCTGGTCTACCGGGCTGGAAGTGGTGGTGCTGCTGCTCGGTCTGGTGACGCTCTATCTGGTCGCCGGCCAGTGGACGATTCCCGTTGTGAACGCGCTCAGCGCGCGCTCCCACTCCACCCGCGCCTGATTTGCCTGCGCACTTGGTATCATCAATAGTTTCGAGTTCGCAGCAGATTCGCGTTGATCGGCTCCGCGCTCTCTAACTCCTGGCCCCTGGCGCTACTTTCTTATGAAGACCGGCATCATTGGCCTGCCGCAGGTAGGCAAAACATCGCTGTTCAAGATCCTTACCAAGGCGCAGCTTGCCCCGGCGCACGTCAACCCACGCGAGGCGCACGTCGGCGTTGCCAAGGTTCCGGACGACCGCCTCGACCGCCTCGCCGCTCTCTACAATCCCCGCAAGCTGGTGCACGCGTCGGTGGAGTATGTCGATGTCGCCGCTATGCCTGCGCATTCTTCCAAGGCGGAAGCCAAGGCGGGAGCAGGGCTGAGCGATGCCATTGTCACCAACATCCGCCAGGTCGATGCCATCGCGCACGTCATTCGCGCCTTCGACGATCCTTCCATCCCGCACGTCGGCGACGTCAACCCCTTGCGCGACACTCAGAACGTCGATTTTGACCTCATGATCAGCGATCTTGGCCAGGTGGAGAAACGTCTGGAGCGCCTGCAAAAAGACCTGAAAAAGCAGAAAACGCCCGAGTTGGAAAAAGAATTTGACTTGCTGCAGCGCTGCAAAGCGTTTCTCGAGCAGGAGCGCCCGCTGCGCGAAATGGAAATCATCGCCGAGGACAAGAAGCGCATCCGCGGCTTCATGTTCCTGAGCGAGAAACCCATCCTGCACGTGCTCAACATCGGCGAGAGTCCGGAGCTCGGACGCGAACTGGAACAGGCGGTCGAGAAATCCAATTTGAAGGAAGCTGCCTCGCGCCGCAATACTGGCGCCACGGCCATTGCCGGCAAGGTGGAGGCGGAACTGGCCGAGATGCCGGACGCCGATGCCGCCGAGTTTCTTTCCAGCTATGGCATGACCGAAAGCGGTCTTACACGCTTGATCCGTAAAACCTACGAGCTACTCGGTCTCATCTCGTTCTTTACCGTTGGCGAGGATGAGTGCCGCGCCTGGACCATCGAGCGCGGCACCAGGGCCGTCAATGCCGCCGGCGTGATCCACACTGACCTCGAGCATCACTTCATCCGCGCCGAGACAATTCATTGGGACCAACTGCTTGACGCCGGCTCGGAAGCCAATGCACGCGCCAAGGGCACCTTGCGACTGGAGGGCAAGGACTACGTTGTAAAGGACGGCGACGTGATGCACATACGCCACAGCGGTTGACTACTTGTTCGCGTACTCCCACTCCTGTTCGCCCAATTTCATCAATACGCCGCGGTCATCTTCCAGCAAATATTTCTGTCGGACCAGCTCATCCAACGCCGCGCCAAACCGCTTCAGGTAGTCATCGCGCCCGCTGTAACGCTCGCCGACAGCCTTGCGCGGATCGCCATTCTTCTTCCGTTGCTCTGCCGTCTTCGCGAACGGCAGGAACGATCCTTCAAACGACACTCGCTGGTCGGCCGCTCCGATCGAAGGATCGCGCAGGTTCCAGCCGGTGTAGGTCGCCAGCGGAACGCTGACCTCCGGTAGTCTCACGCCGGCGCGCTCATTGCCGTCCTCATCCGTCTGCGGGACCAGGACTGGGAACGCCGCACCCACCTTCGGCGGCTGCACGCTCAGCACACCCTCGCGCCAGTCAGGCCCAAAATCGAGATGCCACGCCTCGTTGACCTCGTGCGGACGCTGCACTCCCGGAATCGATGGGAACGTGTATTTCTCCAGCGGCACCAGCGTTCCATCGGCGATTCTTGGATATCGGCTCTCGGGCGGTGTGCCGGTGCCGCGCACCCACTGGTCCATGTTCTGGATCATGGCGCGCCAGAAATACCGGATGGGCAGTGGCGATTGCGGCTGCTGTCCGAAAAGATCATCTTCTTCTTTGGCGGGCGGAAATGGGCCGGAAAAATGTTGCAGCCCGGTGTAGTGGTAAATGCGAACTTCCTTCGACAGCGGAACGTCACGTTTGCCGTCAGCGCTGGTGTGGATCAGCGACGCTGCCCGGCCCCAGTACTCGTAAGAAGTATTGGAGAAAAAGATTTTCGGCACCACCTTTTCAAGGAATGCAAGATCGAGCAGTCCAAAAGCCACTTTCCTGCTCGCCGCCGGATCCACTTCTTCACCATCGGTAAACGGAAAAATATCAGTGGGGAAAAACACCGACGAAGTCGGCTGCGCATCTCGCGAGGGCTGGGCAAACCGGTAGTTGAAGCTGCCCCGTCCCGCTCCCGCCACGTGCGCCAGCACCCCGTCCAGCGCCTTTCTTCCCTGCTCATCCGCGTTGAATCCCTGGTAGAGGAAATCGCGGAGGAATCGGCCGTTTTGCGAGATGCCTTCCGCAATCACGCGCGCGGCAGGAGCGATCGCCTCTTTGTCGTGTTTCGCGTACGACGCGAAGTCCCTCACCGCGGCAAATCCCAGTCCTGCAACTACCGGATCGTCCACCGCATACACGTATTCGTAAATCTTGCCCGGCTGGAAGCCTCCCGCGAGATGAATGTGCCGGTTGCTGTCCTCGAACTTTCCGTCGACGACGTGTCCAAAGCGCCACTGCGCTCGCGGAATCACTGCTCGCTCCGCCGTTCTTGAATTCCGCACCGTCAGCGTGTTCCGAGGATCGTCCGGCGCCGCCACCGGGTACTCGCTCCCGCCGATGCTGCCCACGATCAGGTGCCCGAGCGGAATGTCATCCATCGCTTTCGAGGGCATCAGGTCGCCCCGCAGCAGGCCGTGGATGGTTTTGCCATGATCTTTTGCCACCGGCGCGCTCATGCGCAGCGCATCGTCACCGGTGGTATCCCACTGCCATCCCAGCGCAACGATCGTGTACCCGCGCGCCAGCAGCCAACCGTCGCCGGCACTTTGGCTCAGGTCCCAATCCCCGCCATCCACCAGCCTAATAATTCGCGATCGCCCGCGGTTTGGGACCTCGAGCAGCATGGAACCGTTGCCGCGCGCCATCTCTTTGGGTCGTACCAGCACGAAGTCCGACCAGAACTCCACCTCGCCATTTTTCGCGTTGACCGCTTTGTCGAGGTCCACGATGCGCCGGTTATGGGCATTGGCCACCGCCACCGCAAAGTGCACCCGTCCCTTGATCCGCTCATAGGCGCCCACACTTCCAAACGACTGCCCGCCGAGCACGTCGCTTCTCGATGCCACCTCAACACGCAGCACGCGCGCCGGGAGGGCGGAAGCAGCACAAATCAGCAGCAGCACGGCAGTTAGGCGTATTTTCATGCGCGGGAGTGTAGCATCCGCCCGCAAGCGAAGCAGGAACTTGAGGAAGCACCGTGACGGACTCGGCCAGCCGGCTGCCGGTGGACCGCAGGTCCGACAAGGACACGCGTCATGCAAGTCCCGTGTTACCCTTCGTAAATGCAGGCCTCGGCGCTTCAGGGAACCTTCCGCAATTTCCCCGATCTGCGCACGCCCAGCATGCTGCTGCGGCGCCTGCGGATGGAGGATGCGGACGACGTCTTCGCCTACGCGCGGGATCCCGAAATGACTCGCTTCGTGTTCTGGGAGCCGCATCGCACCCTGGACGACACGCGCGAGTTCCTGCAGCGCACTCTCCGCGGCTATGACGAGGGACTGCCGCCGGTGTGGGGTCTGCAACACGTGCGCGACGGCGCCATCATCGGCGGTTGCGCCTATCACGACATCAGCATCATGAATTTGCGCGGGGAAGTCGGTTACGCGCTGGCGCGCAAATATTGGGGGCAGGGACTGATGACGGAGGCCGTTCGCGCCATGATCGACTTCGGTTTCGCCACGCTGCAACTCAACCGCATCGAGGCCCGCTGCGACGTGGAAAACACCGGCTCCTGGCGCGTGATGGAAAAGGCGGGAATGAAGTTTGAAGGTGTGCTTCGGCAGAACATCATTCTGCACGGCCACCCGCGCGACGCCAGAATGTACGCTATCCTGCGCCAGGATTGGGAGAGCGAGACAGAGAAAGTCGAAAGTAAGAAACAGAAAGTCAGAAGTCAGAAGTCGGAAAACTAAGAATAAGCATCTTGCGCCGACTCAATTCGTCCTCGTTTCTTTTGCTTCCTGCTCTTCACTTCTGACTTCTTATTTTTTACTTTGTACTTTCGCCTTTTTACTTTCCCCAAACACCCGCGCAAAAATCTTGTCTACGTTGCGCAACTGCCGCTTCAGGTCGAATGCTTTCTCGATCTGCTTCTTCGAAAACCGCGACGCGATCTCCGGATCCGCTTCAATCCGTTCGCGGAAATTCCCGCCCTCCCGCCATGCCTTCATCGCATGGCGCTGTACGATGCGGTATGCCTCTTCGCGGGTCAGCGTCCCGCCCTCCACCAGATCGAGCAGTAATTGCCCGCTGAATACCAGCCCGCCCGTGCTCTCCAGGTTAGCTTTCATGCGCTCGGGATAGACCACCAGCGTGTCGATCAAGTTCGCCATCTTCGCCAGCATGTAGTCAGCGAGTATCGTCGAGTCGGGCAGGATGATGCGCTCCACTGATGAGTGCGAGATGTCACGCTCGTGCCACAGGGCCACATTCTCCAGCGCCGCCTGCGCGTTGGACCGGACCACCCGCGCCAGGCCGCTCACCTGCTCGAAGTTCACCGGGTTCCGTTTGTGGGGCATCGCCGACGAGCCCTTTTGCTTTTCACTGAAGAACTCTTCCGCCTCACGGACCTCGGTGCGCTGCAGGTGCCGAAGCTCCACCGCCATGTTGTCCAGCGAGGAAGCGATCACTGCCAGCGTCGCCAGGTAGCTGGCATGGCGGTCGCGCTGAATCACTTGCGACGAGATGGGCGCCGGCTCTAACCCCAGTCGCGCACAAATCTTTTCTTCCGACTCCGGCTCCAGGTGCGCGAAGTTTCCCACCGCGCCGGAAAACTTACCGACCCGCATTTCCTCCGCCGCCCGCTCAAAGCGCTCCAGGTTGCGCACCATTTCCGCGTACCAGTTGGCCAGCTTCAGGCCAAACGTGATCGGCTCGGCATGCATGCCATGCGTGCGCCCCACCATCGCCGTGTGTTGAAATTCAACCGCCCGTCGCTTCAGGATGTCACGCAGCCGCTTCAGATCGTCCAGGATGATCGCCGACGCCGCCTTCACCTGCAGCGCCTGCGCCGTATCCACCACGTCGTTCGAGGTCATCCCAAAATGCAGCCAGCGCGACTCCGGGCCGATCTTCTCGGCAACCGCAGTTGTGAAGGCAATCACGTCGTGCTTCACCTCGACTTCGATCTGCTGGATGCGCGCCAACTCGACGTCCGCCTTCTCGCGGATTGCCTTGGCGGCCTGGTGAGGGACCAGTCCGGCTTCCGCCAGCGTCTCCGTCGCCGCTATTTCTACTGCCAGCCACTGGCGAAACTTGTTTTCCTCGCTCCAGATGCGGCCCATTTCCGGGCGCGTATAACGGGCGATCAAGACCCCTCCTATCGGGTGCAACCGGAATCGCTGAACGCGTCATTCTAAATGTACATCGCTCTGGCACCTAGTACTCGGTGGGTTTGGCGACATTGCAACATGGCCGAAGCACAAAAGTGCCATACCGGAAATACATCGTATCGTGATTGAATTTTGCTGGACTTGCGTTAAGATTTCCTCGACCCGCATCACGCCCAATAGGGGTGGGCAAAGCCAGGTTCCTTTCGTATTAGCTCGACTGGCGCAATTGACAGCGCATGCTGCGCTTTGCGTCCGGCGACGACAGCCCGGTCCAGTCCTTAGCGTTCGGCATCTTGAAGTTGAGGTGAGCTTATGAGCCCGCGCGGAATTCTTTATCCCAACTACAAGTTGATGGCGGAATTTCGCTACCAGATCCGCCGCTTCCTGCGTTTCAGCGAAGACACCGCGCGCGGCGGCGGGTTGGAGCCGCAGCAATACCAGCTGATGCTGACCCTCAAGAGCATGGACCCTGAAGTGCCGCCGCGCATCGGCGCGGTCGCCGAGAGGTTGCAGATTCAGCATCACAGTACAGTAGAGCTTGTGGACCGGCTGGTGCGTCGCGCGTTGATCCGGCGTCGCCGTTCCGATTCCGACCGCCGCGAGGTGATGCTGGAACTTACGCCGCGTGGCGACAAAGTGCTTCACGAGCTGGCATTGCGCCACTGGGTTGAATACCGCGACATGGCTCCCGGCCTGATTAGCGCCCTGAAGAAAGTGATCCGCGAAACTCAAACCATGAATGGCTCGCGCCCCGCGCGCAGCAAGGCGACAACTCGCAGTTAGGAAAACCGACCGGGATGACACAATCGCAAGACCACAACAAGGCCTCCCATCACCAACCTCGTAACAAGCGCCCTTCTGACGATGCATCTGGACTCAGTGTCGCCGGGCTCGTCGAAGGCCCCATTCCCACGGCGGTGAAGTTTCGCATGCTGCTGGTGTCTTTTCTGGCGGCCGCGATCGGCGCCGGCGCGGGCGTCATCGCCTGGGTCCTTTATAACCTGATCGGCCTGTTCACCAACCTATCCTTTTATCACCAGCTTTCGTTTCGTTTTCGCAGCCCCGAGGCGAACACGCTCGGCCTGTGGGTGATCGTCATCCCGGTCGTCGGCGGGATCGTTGTCGGAGTCATGGCGAAGTACGGCTCCTCCAAAATCCGCGGCCACGGGATTCCCGAAGCTATGGAAGCTGTGCTCGTCAACCGCAGCAAAATCGAGCCCAAGGTGGCCATTCTGAAGCCGATCTCGGCAGCGATTGCGATCGGCACCGGCGGCCCCTTCGGCGCTGAAGGTCCCATCATCCAGACCGGTGGCTCCGTCGGCTCTTTGGTCGGCCAGCTCTTTCACATGACCGCCGCCGAACGCAAAGTACTGCTGGCCTGCGGCGCCGGCGCCGGCATGGCGGCGACCTTCAACACACCCATCGCCGCCGTCGTGCTCGCCATCGAGTTGCTGCTCTTTGAATTCAAGTCGCGTTCGTTTATCCCGTTGGTGATCGCTGCCACCATCGCCACCAGCGTGCACATCGAACTGATGGGGCCGGGACAGATGTTCAAGGTCTCGGCCGTCGACTTCGGACTACCGGCGGCGCTGCCGTGGTACGTCGTGCTCGGCGTGCTCTGCGGGCTCGCCGCGGTTGGCTTCAGCAAGCTGCTCTATTGGGTGGAAGACCAGTTCGAAAGATTGCCGCTGGACGACATGTGGTGGCCGGCCATCGGCGCGCTCGGCCTCGGCATCATCGGCTATTTCGTTCCGCGCGTGCTTGGCGTCGGCTATGACACCATCACCGCCATTCTCAACAACCAGCTGCTGCTGAAAACGCTTCTCCTGGTCTTGCTGTTCAAGGCTCTGGCGCTGGTGATCTCGCTGGGCTCGGGCACTTCCGGCGGCCTGCTGGCGCCCATGTTCATGTCGAGCGCGGCCATGGGCGGCGCTTTCGCCCTGGGACTGAATTACGGGCTCGGAACGCACCTCGCGCCGGGCGCCTTCGCGCTGGTTGCCATGGGCGCGGTATTCGGCGCGGCGTCGCGCGCCACTTTTACCTTCATCATCTTTGCCTTCGAAATCACGCGCGACTACAACTCCGTGCTGCCGCTCATGCTGGTGTGCGTCATCGCCGACGGTATTTCCATGTTCTTCACGCAAACCTCCATCATGACCGAGAAGCTGGCGCGCCGCGGCCTGCACATTCACCAGGACTATGAACCCGACGTGCTGCAATCCGTCCCGGTGTCGGAGACCATGTCTACCGACATCTCCACCATTCCTGAAACGTTGACCGTGGCGGAACTGGCGCGGCGCCTCGCCTCCAACGACCCCCACTTGCGCCACTACGCGTGGCCGGTGGTGGACGCCGATGCCAAGCTCAAAGGCATCATCACTCGGGGAGACGTGCTGCGCGCGCTGGAGCAGGACCCGGCCGGCGCCATGACGGTGCTGGAGGCAGGCAGTAAGACGCTGATCGTGACCTATCCGGATGAACTGCTCTACACGGCGGCGGAGAAGATGCTGCACAACCGCGTGGGCCGCCTGCTGGTGGTCAGCCGCACGGATCCGACGCAGATGGTGGGCTACCTGGGCCGCTCCGGAATCATGGCGGCGCGCCTGAAGCGTCTGGAAGAGGAGCACGTCCGCGAACCCGGCTGGATCAAGCGCTTTGCGAAAAGGTAGCGGCCAGCGCTGCTCGTGATTCGAGTACGTTACTTAAGTACTCAGGCACTCGATCCTGATTCACGCATCCAATCCTGCTCTGGATCATCTACTCAGTAATAGCGGGCTGGCCCGCGCAAACTGCACATTCTGAGGTCTTGCAGAGCTACATGGAACTGATCGTGTATTCCTCCAACTGGTGTCCTGACTGCCACATTGCCAAACGATTTCTCGCCAAACACAACATTCCTTACAAAGAAATCGACATCGAGGAAACGCCCGGCGCGGCGCAGGAGATCGTAGCCCAGACGGGCAAGCGCGGTATCCCGCAGTTTGTGATTGACGGTGTCTGGGTCCAGCCTTACCGTCCCGGCGAGGGTTTCCTGTATGACGAAATGAGCAGGTTGCTTGGCGTAGACGACCTCGCCGCCAACGACTGAGCCCGCACGGCCCGGAGTTGCCCGCCTTCCTCGTCCCCGATCAGGCATCCCTGATTCCAGCCGAGAAGTCCAATCTAGCAGCCCCGGTGAACCAGCCGGGCACAGCTCGGTGAAAGCTCGAACCAAGCTCGCGGCCACGGCGCACGCTTTCCTATGCGGAGCGCTGCTGGCGCTGATTCTCGCAGCCCTCGTTGCGATCTCGCGTATTCCCGCCACAACCCGGCAGAACGCCCGCATGACAGAAATGGTGACGCGGCTGACGGCGCAGGTCAGCCGGCTGTCGCAGGAGCAAGCGATGCCCAGCGTGGTGGTAGCGCGGCATCGCGACTCCATCTGCTACGTCTACGCACTTTACTCGCTGACACCGGGCGGACGGGGACGCCGATTTTATCGGCCGGTGCGCACCCGCGTCTCCGGCACCGGCTTCGTGGTCGCCGATGGGCTTATTGCTACCAATCGCCATGTGGTCGAGCCATGGTTTGAAGACGAGGAAGACCAGACGCAGATTCGCCTCGGCGCGGTGCCCAAGATCGAAAAACTGATGGCCTTTTTCCCTGGCCACTCGAACCCGGTGGAACTCACGGATGTGACGGTGTCGCGAGGACACGACCTGGCGGTGGCGCGCTTCTCGTCGCCTCCAGAAGAATCCATTCCGCGGCCGGTACCGTTGGCCGCCAACGCCGCGGTGCCCGGCGATGCGGTGGTCGTGGTCGGCTATCCGATGGGCGTGACGGCGATGCTGGCAAAGTCGCCGCGCAAGGTTTACAAGCGGCTGGCATATTCGCGCGAGACGATTGAGATCGCGCGCGACCTGGCGCAACACTATCTGATTCGTCCGTCGGCGACCTACGGCCATCTCGGCGACGTGGTCGAGGACAAGCTCATCTACGACGCGCCCACAGCGCAGGGCGGCAGTGGCGGGCCGGTGTTTAATTCCGACGGCCAGGTAATCGGCGTGAACGCCGCCTACATTGACGGCTTCGCCGGGGGAACACTCGGCATCTCCGTCGAAGCGCTGAAGCCGCTGATCGCGGAGGCCCAGAAGCCACGCCTGAAAACCAAGCCGGCACGAGCGGAAGTAGCGAGCGACGAGTCTTCGGCCACGGAGTTCAGCGTTCCGGCAGTCTCCGACAACTTGCGCTAGCATTTGGATTTTTATGTTCGAGGCCGGTCCCAGCCCCTAGGTCGAGGCAACCCGTTGTCGGGTTTGCCGAAATACCAGATCGCTTCTTGATAGGTCTAGGGCTGCTTGGGCTGGATATTCAGCGCAGTAATTTCCTCACCATTACGAGAATAGCGAGAAGGCACATAGCCGCGATCAGAAGCCAGAATTCCCGATTTGATAACCGGAGGTCTGAACGTTGTTTGCGCCCCATGGAACAGAGTATAGCCATCTGGACATGATTTGTTAAACCTTGACCGGCAAAGACTTAGCAGGGGGGTCAAGAGGTACCCGCGGATCGAAGACCGTGCCACAAAGTCGCGGCTCAACAAACTGTAATGCAAGTCATATCGCAGGGTGACGAGACCGAGCTTCGTAGACGGGTAAGCCGCGCTTCGCTACACTCGGGTGCCATGATCTTAGTCTTGATCGTGCTCCTCTTCGCCGGGCTGGGAGCCGCATACGGACAATGGGAGATGCAGGAGTCGCATACCACGGCGAACCTGCGCGGAATTCACGCGGTGGACCGGGAGGTCGCGTGGGCGAGCGGCAGCGAGGGCACCGTCTTGCGCACGCAAGATGGCGGCTCGCATTGGCAGAGGTGCGCAACTCCGGCGGGCGGGGATCAGCTCGACTTTCGCGGCGTGTGGGCATGGGATTCCAGGACCGCAGTCGTCCTGTCAGCCGGGCCGGGGGAGCAGTCGCGACTGTACAAGACGAGCGATGGCTGCGCCCAGTGGACCGAAGAGTTAAGAAACAACGACAAAGACGGTTTCTGGGACGCAGTCGTGTTTGCGTCGCGTGACCACCGCATGTGGGGAGGGGGCAACACCGGGGTATTGATCGGCGATCCATTGCGTGGTCATTTCGACACGCGCGTCATGGTCCCTGGGCAAGGATGGACCGTGGACGATGCTTCCTGCGCTGCGCGCGAGGGCGAGGCAGCTTTCGCGGCCAGCAATTCTTCGCTCTTTGTGTTCGGGTCGCGCCGTTACGTGGTTGTGACGGGCGGCAAGGGTGGGCCGCGAGCCCTGCTATCGCCCCTGCTGGCTTATGGAGTTTCTTCCAAGCCGTGCGCGGAAGCGGCGATTCCGCTGGCAAGCGGGAGCGATTCGGCAGGCGCGTTCTCGATCTGGTTTCGTGATCTCAAGCGTGGCATTGTGCTGGGAGGCGACTACAAGAAACCCGGCGAATCCTCGGGCACGGCAGCATGGACGTCCGACGGCGGGCGCCATTGGACCGCGGCTGCCAAACCACCACACGGCTACCGTTCGGCCGTAGGGTGGTACGCGAAGAAACACACGTGGATCGCCGCTGGGACCAATGGCAGCGACGTCTCCCGCGATGACGGGAAAAGCTGGCAGCCGCTGGATGAGGGCGACTGGAATGCGGTGTCGCTGCCTTACGTGGTCGGACCGAAGGGACGGATTGGCAAGTTGAGGGCGGGTGCGATCACGCCGTAGGCGGCGCTTGGCATTAGTGAAAACCCCAACCGCAGGCGACGCCGCGGGCACCGGGAAACAAAAAGGCAAGGCTTCGGTTCGAACGCTGCTATTTGCTGGCGGCGGCTTTGCCCGACTGCAGATGCAGTTTCAGGAATTTTACTTTTTCTTCGACGGTTCCTTCGCCTTCGACGATGGCATCCAGCCAGACTGCGATGACGTGCTTGGCGTCTTGTCCAGCTTGTGGACCAGCATCCTTGGAACGCTCGTAGGTGACCACAAGCTTTTGCAGGTAGCCGGTTTCGGCGGCCACGGTGGGATCTATTTTTAACTCGCCTGCCATGAGTACATCTCCATGCTCATTGTCCCGCGGGCGATATCGACACGCTAGTAACTTTGGTGTTGCGCCGGCCAGCACCATCCGTCCCAATTAGAAACAAACATTGCCCGACGCCGGAGCTTGATGCTCCAGGGTTCTGCAAGTAGGGGTACGTTTTCCGAGCCCGAACCGGGTGCAGCGGAGCAGTGGTGGAGAGGCCAGCAGACGCGGGTTTCGTGGTATCCTGAGCACCTTTATCGCGATCGAAAGAGTCGCGAATCGCCAGCGAATGTGCGCCAATTTGTGAGCTGAGGTGAGGGCGAGGGCACGGGATCCCACGCCTTTCGAAGCCATTGGAACCGCGTTTCGTGATGTCGAATCATGAAGCTCGGGCGGCTCCGGCCCCAAAAAGGCTATAGTCACCGGCGTTTCATTGCTGGGCGGGGACAGCATTCGCGGCCGCACACGGGCCAGCCTTCATGGGATCGACAAAAGTCAAAACGATCTCGAAGTACCACGTCCTGGATGTCCTGGGGAAGGGCGGCATGGGCGTGGTGTACAAGGCCACCGATCCGGCGATCGGCCGGCTGGTGGCCATCAAAATGATCACCGGCGGCTTGTACGATGACGCCGAATTCCTGAAGCGCTTCTACCGCGAGGCGCAGTCCACCGGCAAATTGCAGCACCCCAATATCGTGATCGTGCACGACCTCGGGGACGAGGACGGCGCACCCTTCCTGGTGATGGAGTATCTGGAAGGAGAAAGCGTGCAGTCGATCATCAACGAGCGGCGTCCGCTGCCGTTGCTGGACAAGCTCAATTACATCACGCAGGCGTGCGACGGGTTGCATTACGCGCACCAGCGCAACATCGTGCATCGCGACATCAAGCCGGCCAACCTGATGGTGCTGAAGGACGGCGTGGTGAAGATCGTGGATTTTGGGGTGGCGCGAATCGGCAATGAGAGCGTGACGCGCACTGGCCAGGTGATCGGGACAATCCAGTACATGTCGCCGGAGCAGATCAACGGCAACCCGGTGGATTGCCGGACCGACATCTTTTCCCTGGGGGTGGTGCTGTACGAACTGCTGACCTACTCGCTGCCGTTCCAGGGCCGGGACACGGGATCGACGCTGCTGAAGATCATCAACGAGCCGCCGCCGACGCTCGACCACAGCCTGGCCACCTATCCGCTGGAGCTGGACGCGATCCTGCAGCGGGCATTGGCGAAAACGCGCGAGGAGCGCTATGCGACGGCGGAGGATTTCGCTTTCGACTTGGGGCAGGTGCAGGACCAGCTGAAGCGGCAGATGATCTCCGAGTACCTGCAGGCGGCGGAAGGCCTGATCGCGCGCTCCGAGCTGAACAAGGCGAAGGACCAGGTATTCCAAATCCTGAAGGTGGACCGGCAAAACCGCCGCGGCAACGAACTGCTGAAGCAAATCCAGTCGCTGATGCATGACCAGCAGCGCAGCGAGCGGCTTCGGGAACTGCGCACGGGCGCCGAGGAAGCGATGGGTGCAAAGCAATTCGATCGCGCCCTGGAATGCCTGGAACAGGCTATCGGCTTGGATTCACAAAGCGCGGAACTGCAAACCTTGCGCGACGCCGCGCGCCAGGCGAAGCAACAAGTGGAGAAGGTCCAGGATGCGCTGCGGCGCGCTGAATCGGCGCATTGTTCCGGCGAACTGGATGAAGCGCTGGCGGCGGTCGAGGAAGCGCTGCAGATCGAGCCGGACAGCTCGGAAGCGCACGCTCTGCGCGGAGTGATCGCGCGGGAAATCGTGACCCGGAGCCGGCAATCCGAAATCAATGTGCTGTTGACCGAGGCGCAACGCCAGATTTCGTCGCGACGCTTCACCACCGCAATCGACGCGCTGAAGAAGGCGCAGGCGCTGGATCCCTCGGCGCCGGCGGTCAAAGAACTGATGGCGCTGGCAGCGTCCGGGCAGGAGCAGGAGCTCAAGCGCAAGGAGATCGAGAAGTTGAGCGCGGAGATCCAGGAGCACCTGAACCGCGACGACTATCGGGGCGCCTGCGAAAAGGCCGATGAAGCGGTGGCGCGTTTTCCCCACGACAACGGACTTTTGAAATTGCACACGCTGGCGGAGCGGCAGAAACAGGCGGGGGAGAAACGGCAGTTCGTCGAAGAACACGTTTCGCGGGCGCGCAAGCTGCTGGAGAGCGGACAGACCGGGCAGGCGCTGGAAATCCTGGAGACAGCTTGCCAACGGTACCCGAGCGAGCCGGCGCTGCTGTCGCTGGTGACGGTGGTGCGCGAGAACCTGGACCAAGAGAGGGTCGAATCGCGCAAGCAGGAGTTCGTGCAGAGAGCGAAAGAGGCGCTGCGCCGCAAGCGTTACGACCAGGCGGTGGAGATCCTGGAGGCGGCAAGCGCGGAGCTGAATGCGCCGGCCGAGATCGAAGACCTGTTGCAGTTCGTCCGGGAAGAAGCGGCGACGCAAACCAAGCGCCAGGTGTTGGACGTAGCCGCGCAGGAAGCGCACCGGCTGGTGACGGCCGAGCAGTACGAGGACGCCATCGCGTTTTTGCAGGGCGTGCTGAAGGAGGTCGCGGACGAAGAACTGGACATCCTGCTGGCGGACGCGCAGCGGCAATTGAGCGAATTTCATCGTCGAGTGAAGGATGCGGTCGCGACCGCCGAGCGCCTGATGCAAACCGAACGCTACGTGGAAGCGGTTCGCTACTTGGAGTCGCAGGCGGCGACGTGCGGGAAGTCACCGGAGTTTCAAGCCGTGGTGGAACGGGCGCGACACGAGCAGGAGCGCATGCTAGCGGTTGCCGCCGCGGTGCGCAGCGCGCGCGCAGCGCTGTCGGCGGAGAACCTGGACGATGCGGCGGCGGCGGTCGAAGAATGCAAGAAAACGTTTGGCGATCATGCCGAGCTGAAGCAGGTAGCGGAGGAAGTGGCTTCACGGCGGCGCGAGGCGGCCAACAGCGTGGTATCGAAGGCGGTGGCCGACGCCCGCATGCTGCTGCTGGCGCGTTCCTACCAGGCAGCGCTGGAAACCCTGGACGCGGTGGAAGCTTCGGTGAAGTTGGCGCCGAAAAATGTCCGCTCGCGATATGAGAATCTGCGCGGCGAGGCGGAGCGGGGAGCGCGCCGCGAGAAGAAACAGGCCAAGCGTCAGGCGGAAATATCCATGGCGTCGACCGCTACCAGCCTGCCGCAGGACGCGGAGACACGGCAATCGTGGATGAACAAGGTTTCCACTTTCGGACCGGATGCGCCTACGGCGATGGGCTCGGGCGCATCCGATGCGGTGACGGAGATGGGCATGGGCGCCGAACCGGCGCCACCCGTTGCGGTCACAAATTCCGCCGCTGCACCTGCGAGCTCAGCCGCCGCTGCCTCCGCCGCAGCGGGTTCGGGTGTCGTCGAGCCTGGGCCGAAGGTGGGCGAGGGGCGCGACCAGATACCCACGGGTCAGACACCCGTGCCACACACGGCGGGCGCGACCGTGCCACAACCGGGCGAGATTGTGCCACCCATGCCGGGCGAAACCGGCACCAAACCCACCGGCCAGAAACCTGCGCCACATCTAAAACCAGCAAGCAAGAACACGATCTGGATTATTTGGGCAGCGGCGGCGGCTTTGCTGCTGGTTCTGGCGGTGGCAGGGCTGCGCCATCGCACGCCCGCAACGCCAGCCGCGACGGCTCCGGTCGAAGGATACATCGAAGTGGTGCTGCAGCCTTGGGGAACGGTAAAGAGCCTGCAAGGAGCCGACGGCAAGGTCACCAACATCGGGGAATTCACCCCATTCGTGGTGTCGGCGCCGGCGGGCGAGTATTCGCTCACGGTAGTTGGACCGAACGGTGAGGAGCAGACGGACCATGTATCCGTGACTGCGAAACAGCGAGTGCAATACCAGCACACGTTTGAGGTGGTCGATGGCGCGAAAATCGTCAGCTCTTATTAGTTGCGCGTTGCTGCTCGGACTCGGCCTGGCGGCAGAACAGCCGGCCCATGCCGCCAACAAGAAGAAAGAGTTGGCGAAGCAAGCCGCAGCGGCGGAGCAGAACGGCGATCTCGACCAGGCGGGAGCCCTGTACTGCGAACTCCTGCAAGTGGACAAGAAGAACAAGACGGCGAAAGCCAAGTGCGACGAGTACACCCAGCGCAACCAAGCGCTGGACGCAAAGGACACGCAGGCAATGGCTGCGGGGAAGTCGGCCCTGGCGGAGCATCGTTTTCAGGACGCCATTGCGGCCTTCAAGAGCGTGACCTCGAAGCGGTACAAGGACGAGGCGTCGCGCTATCTGTCGAAAGACATTCCGGAGGCGCAGAAGGCATTTGCTGCCGAACAGGCGCAGCGCCAGCAGCGCCAGCAGCGCGAGGAAGAAGCTCACAACGCAGACCGGCTGAAGCAGGGAACGGAAGCCTACCAGCAGAACGATTTCGACGGCGCAAAGGCGCTCTTGTTGCGAGTTACCGGGCCGAATGCAGCCGAGGCGAAACGCCTGCTGCAAAACATCGACCAGTACACCGCCGGGTTTAACGAAGGCTTCAAACTGGAGAAGGCGGGCAAGACGAAGCAGGCGGCGGAACGCTATCGCCAGATCCTGAAGATCAAGGCGGACGGGCCGTGGGAAGTCGGGAAGAAGCTGGCTCACTTGCAGCAGGAGGCGAAAGCGGCCGCTGCGGCTGCCGCGCAACCGGCTGCGGGCGGGCAAGCCGGGCTGTCCGCCGAAGACAGCGCGCTGGCGGATGCGATCTCGGGGTACTACCGGGGCGAATACCAGCAGTCGGGAAGCAAACTGGCGAGCTATGCCGGCGACGGCCCGAAGAAAGCCTTGGCGCTGTTTTACCTGGGCGCGTGCGAGCTGTCGCAGTACTTCCTGGCCACCCCGGCCAACTCTCCGAAGGAGCTTTACGAGCGCGCAGTGGAACATTTCCGGGCAGCGCGCAAGGCGGCGCCGTCGTTTGCGCCTCCGGTGCAGTACATTTCACCGCGAGTGTTGAAGATTTATATCGAAGCCGGATCCTAGCCCGGTGGCGAGGCAGTTGCGGAGGATGGCCACGACTCTCGCCCATAGGAGAGCCTTCTCGAGCCGCTACTCGGAGCCGAGTAGGCCGACGTTCTCCACCACGATACGGGTGGCTCGCCTGATTTCCTGGTTGACATCGCCGCCAGCGGCCGACTTGGGGGCCCGCTCGCCGGTGATCGCCGAACTGGCTGCGAGGGTAAAGCGGAGGGCGTCGGCGGGTGATTCAAAATAGACGATGACCTGCTTGGATGCCATGGGAGATCCCTCACTCTTAGTCAGAATTCTACTTCGGTTCGGTGGGCAGGAGGACGGTACTCTCTTGATGCTGAGGTACTGAGGCTGCCGCCAATGGCCGAAGAAAGGGAATGCCAAAAAGCCACCCGTAGTGGGTGGCGATTTGGTTTCGTCAAGAACCCGGATAACCGCTAGTTGCTGTACAGCAGCACGCCGTCCTGCTTCTCTTCGCCGACGGGGCGGTAGAAGAGCTTGTCGCCCTCGAGATAAACCTCGAGGAAAGCTGGCCGGACATTGATTGCGCCCTGGATAAGGGCTTCGCTGAGCGGGTCCTCGATGTACTTCTGGAGGGCCCGGCGGAGCGGACGCGCGCCGTAGCTGCGGTCGACCAGCGTCTTGTCGAGGATCCACTTGCGGGCTTCCTCGGTGACGGTCACGGTGATGGACTTCTGCGCCAGGTTCTGGTTGAGCTGGTTGACCATGAGCTCCACGATCGCGATCAGGTCCTGCTCGCTCAACGCGCTGAACAGGATGACCTCGTCCAAGCGGTTGAGGAACTCAGGGTTAAACGTGCGCTTGACCTCATTCCTGACCATGTCCTCGACGTTCTTGGACACGGCATCTTCGCCCTGGGCCTCGAAGCCAAGTCCCTTGCGCTTCTGCAGGTGGCGGGCCCCGATATTGGAGGTCATGATGATGATCGTGTTCTTGAAGTCCACGGTGTTGCCGAGGCCATCGGTCAACTGCCCGTCCTCAAAGACCTGCAGGAGGATGTTGAAGACATCCGGGTGGGCCTTTTCGATTTCGTCGAGCAGCACCACGGAGTAAGGGGCGCGCTTGACGCGCTCGGTCAACTGGCCGCCCTCTTCGTAGCCGACGTATCCCGGAGGCGAACCGATCAGCTTGCTGACCGAGTGCTTCTCCATGAACTCTGACATGTCGAAGCGGACCAGGGACTTCTCGCTTCCGAACATGAACTGCGCCAGGGTGCGGGCAACTTCCGTCTTGCCCACGCCGGTAGGCCCGAGGAACAGGAACGAGCCGATAGGGCGGTTGGGAGACTTCAGGCCGGCACGGCTGCGGCGGATGGCGCGGGCGAGGGCGGAAATGGCCTTCTCCTGCGAGATGACGCGCTTGTGCAGCTCGTCCTCGATGCGCAGCAGCTTCTGCGATTCTTCTTCTTTGATGGAAGTAATCGGAACGCCGGTCCAGCGGGATACGACGTCCTCGATGTCCTCGCGTCCGACGACCCCGGTGGAGGACTCATCGAGATGGTATTTTTCGCGCAGGGCGCGCAGGTTCTCGCGTTCCTTGCGCTCCTCGTCCGAGTAGAAGCGCGCCTTCTCAAACTCATGGTTGGCGATGGCGTTCTCCATGCGATGGACGATGAACTTGATGCGCTTCTGCACCTCGGTAATCTCGTCGGGAAGCGAGGTCTGGCGCAACTTGACGCGGGCGCCTGCTTCGTCGATCAGATCGATGGCCTTATCGGGCAGGAAGCGGTCGGGAATATAACGGTTGGAATGGGACACGGCGAAGCCCACAGCCTCGTCGGTATAGCTGACCGCGTGGAACTTTTCGTAACGATCCTTAATGCCGTTAAGAATCTTGACCGCGTCGTCCTCGTTCGGAGGCGGAACCTTGACCGACTGGAAGCGGCGCTCGAGGGAGCGGTCCTTCTCGATGGACTTGCGGTACTCGCCGGGGGTGGTGGCGCCGATGCACTGGATCTCGCCACGCGACAGCGCCGGCTTCAGGATGTTGGCGGCGTCGAGAGAACCTTCGGCCGAGCCCGCGCCGACCAGGGTGTGCAGCTCGTCGATGAAGATGATGGCGTTCTGCGACTCCATCAGCTCCTTCATGATGGTCTTGAGGCGCTCCTCGAACTGGCCGCGATACTTGGTGCCGGCAACGATCAGAGAAAGATCAAGGGCGAGAATTCTCTTGTCCGAGAGGAACGAGGGAACTTCACCGTCGGCGATGCGCTGCGCCAGCCCTTCGACGATGGCGGTCTTGCCGACGCCGGGCTCGCCGATCAGGACAGGATTGTTCTTGGTGCGGCGGCAGAGAATCTGGACAACCCGCTCCAGTTCCTGCTCGCGCCCGACTAGCGGATCGAGCTGGTTGTCCATGGCGGCCTGGGTCAGGTCGCGGGAGAACTCGCTCAGCAACGAGGATTCGCGGTTCCGCGCGGGCGCGGCTTTTTCCTGGGTGCTGCGCGCCAGTTCCTCGCGGATGGTAGAGAGGCGGAGGCCGCGTTCATGCAGAATTTCAGCGGCAAAACATTTTTCTTCGCGCAACAGGCCGAGCAGCAAGTGCTCGGTGCCGATGTGCTTGTGCGACAAGCGCTCGGCTTCTTCAGCGGCGTAGGCGAGCACGCGCTTGCATTCGTTCGACAGCGGCAGGTCCACCGACGTCGAAACTTTCTCGCGGATGGTAGTGTGGCCTTCAATCTGTTTCCGGATGGACTCGACCGAGGCGTGCGAGCGCAGGAAACGATTGGTCAGGGCCTTATCTTCGCGCAGAAGGCCCAGCAACAAGTGCTCGGTCTCGATGTACGGAGAACCGAACTGGCTGGCCTCATAGCGTGCGAAGAAGATCACGCGCCGGGCTTTTTCTGTGTACCGTTCAAACATTGGTTATCTCCGCAAGACCTGAGCCTGTTAAACCATCCATCCATCCACCTCTGCGGGCCGCCCGGTTAGACGTAGAACCCGAAAAGAGAGACTCGTGCTCTAGGCACAGTAGCAATCGTCATTCCATCGGCAATGAGCCGGGAGAAACCTCCTGTAACCGCCCCGCCTCGAGCCGCATGACACGGCTGCAACGGCGCGCAAAGGCGAGGTTATGAGTGGCGATAAGGGAAGTTAACTGATAGTCGCGATGTAACCTGGCGATCAAGTCAAAAACCGCCTCAGCAGTCCGTTTATCCAGATCGCCGGTAGGCTCGTCTGCCAAAAGCAATTGCGGCCTCGTCACCAAAGCGCGGGCAAGAGCAACGCGCTGCTGCTCTCCCCCGGAAAGCTCGCCTGAACGATGGTGAGCGCGATCTTCCAATCCCACTTCGCGCAACCACCGAGCAGCTTCCGTTTCCGCCTGCGCCCGGGCCAGGCCCCGCACCATCAAGGGCATAGCCACGTTCTCTGCCGCGGTGAATTCCGGCAGCAAGTAATGGAACTGCCAGACAAAACCAATCTCGCGGTTGCGAAAATCGGCTGCCGCTTCATCGTCCAGCGCTTGCAGCTTTACTTGGGCGCAGTATACGTCACCATCGGAAGCGCTATCAAGCGCTCCTAGGATGTGTAACAAGGTGCTCTTGCCGGCGCCCGACTGTCCCACGACAGCCACCATTTCCCCGGTGTGCACCCGGAAAGACAAATTGTCAAAGAGCACGAGGCTCGAACTGCCGGAACGAAAAACCTTCTTGAGGTTATCGACCCGCAGGAGCTCGATCTTATCCATTGGATGCAGGCGCTTTCCCTCGCGGTGCAACAATCCCGGTTGACCAGATTCCAAAACCCACATCCCGCCTACGTTTTACCATCATGCCACAGGCTGCAAGGCTGGAGTTGGCGAGAGACCGGTCACCAGAGCACGATGACCCCGGATATGGATGATGGAACATGCATCGAAGTGCGGAAAAGTTCATTGGAAGTGGTAAAGATTTTCCCAATTCAGGATTCTGGAACAAAGACACAATCGAGTGCGACGTCCGCCCGGATGTTAGCTAGAGGGTTACTCGTAGCGCAAGGCTTCGGCCGGCAGGATGCGGGAAGCTGACCAGGAGGGATAGATGGTGGCGATGAAGGAAACGCCAATGGCGACGATCGCAACCCAGGCGCCATCGATCAGACGCGGCGCGAAGGGGACGTAGTCAATGGAATAAACCTCCGGAGAAAGCGAGATCCAATGGTAGTGCCCGCCGGCCCAGGAGAGCGAGTATCCGACGATCAGGCCGAGCACGGTGCCGACAATTCCGATGAGCACGCCCTGGGCAATGAAGACGCGGCGCACCTGGCGTTTCCTGGCGCCCATGGACATAAGCACAGCGATGTCGCGAGTCTTCTCCATCACCATCATGATGAGCGAAATCAGGATGTTGAGCGCAGCCACAAAAACGATCAGGCCGATGGTGATGAAAGTGACGACGCGTTCCAGTCGAAGTGCGCGAAACAGGGCGCGGTTCTGCTCCATCCAGTTGGTGGCCATGAAGCCGGGTCCGGCAGCGTGCTGAAGTTCGTTGCCGACCTCGGCGGCGCGGTAGATGTCGCCAATCTTGAATTCAATGACTGAGATGAGGTCGCCGAGGCCGAAGAGTTGCTGCGCGTCGGCGAGGCGGATGAAGGCCCAGGAGCTGTCGTAGTCGAAAAAGCCGGAGTTAAAGATTCCGGCAACCTTGAAACGGGCGTACTTGGGAACGAGTCCGAAAGGCGTGAGTTCGCCTTGCGGGCTGATGACCATGACTACGGACCCGACGGTGGCGCCAAGGTCGTCGGCCATATCTTTGCCGAGGATAAGCGGAGGGAGAGAGCGGATTTTCGCGAGTGCGTCCGGCATGGTCTCGCGGTTCTTAAGCTCCTGATCAGTAGTTCCCAAGTCCTGAGCTGTCCTGCCATCATCGACAGGCCCGATGTGCCCCGGACCTGTTCCGTTCGGTTCCAGCACCGCGGCTGAGCCCACGGTCACGTTCTTCAACATGTCGCTGACCTTGCGCTCGTACTCCGGCAGGATGCCTTTCAGGATGGCACCCTTGGCTCGGGCGCCGCGGGAGATGAGCACCTGCTCATAAATGGCGGGCGAGGCGGCCTGCACTTGCGGCTCTTTCTGCAATCGCGAGAGCAGCGGTTGCCAGTTGCGGATGCCGTCGCTCTCGACCCGGAGCAGTTGCACGTGTGCGGTGGATCCGAGGAGCCGGTTCTGCAAGTCCTGGCGAAAACCGTTATTGATGGCGAGGGCGATGATCAGCGAAGCGACGCCGGCTGTGACACCCACGATGGAGATGCCGGTAATGATTCCGATAACGGCCTGGCGGCGCTTGGCGCGCAAGTAGCGAGTCGCGATGAAGAGTTCGAAGGACATGCGGAACAGTAATCAGCGATCGTTATTCAGTGCTCAGTGGTCAGCACAGTAGCAATGGTAACAGGGGCTGAGGGAGCCAGG
Organism: Terriglobales bacterium; assembly: GCA_035691485.1. Taxonomy (NCBI): domain Bacteria; kingdom Pseudomonadati; phylum Acidobacteriota; class Terriglobia; order Terriglobales; species Terriglobales bacterium. Next base: position 41,660 of record DASSIZ010000103.1, on the reverse strand, counting down.
GCCAGGGGCCAGCGCTTAGGATCGGAGGTCTATAGTCAGCAATTTCAAGGTCAAACTCATGAACGCGAAACTTCGAAATGGAACTTTGAAACCTTGAAACCTCCGAGCTTCCCGACTCCCGATTACTTTCGGGTCCTGAAATCCCCGCTGCATTCATCGACGGCGGTTCCGTCGGCCGCACCTTTGATCTTGCAGCTGCCGTTGCCTACGTAGCCTTTCAGCTTGCCGGTGCTGCCGGTCACCTCGTAGTAATCGTCGCCTGATTCGAACGCATTGTTCTTCAGCGTGCCGTTGCCGTGGTGCTCGTAGAATAGCTGGTCACCGTTGCTGTAAGTCTCCACGTACATGCCGTGCCACTCGACACGATTGCCCTTGGTCTCTGAAAAAATAGTGTCGGCGCCGGATTTAGTCTGCAGCCCGGCCAGCGTTCCCGGCTTGGTGTAAGTACAGGTGGTGTGGGAAAGACCGTAGATGTGCCCGGGCGTGTCGCCGGCGGGGATGGAGTGCTCCTGGTCAGCCTTGGCGCAGTGGACTGTGATGGTCACCTTTTGCGATTGCGCGGCCACGACCAGCAGCAGGACGGTAAAGATAGCCCACGAGGTTCGCTTCATGTAGCCTCCGTTGCGCGGGCAATGATTCTCCGTCGAAAGCTTCCAGGTTTCAAGGTTGCGAAGAAAGTTTCGAAGTTCGAGCTTCAACAAGCCGCGATTCACAGCCGCGGCAGGATGGCGGGGACGCGCTGCTTATAGTCGCGGTAGGGCTGCCCGAAGCGTGATTCCAGTTCCCTTTCTTCAGAGGTGATCATGACCGCGCCGGTCACGACGGCAAAGATGGCGAGGGCGTAGAGCACGAGCAGCCCGGTCCCGAGCGTCCAGCCGAGCAGTTCGCATAAATGCCCGAGGTAGTAAGGGTGGCGCACTCGGCCGCGGATGCCCGAGGTGTTCAACCGCTGCTCGTGGCGATGCGGTTCCAGCTCAGAGCGGCCTAGAACCTGGTCCGCAGAAAAATCGCAGCGCGCCCGCGTGTACACAAATAGTCCAGTCAAAATGAGCGCCGCGGCCGGAATCCAGGTCCAGGGCAGGCGGTAGAGCGCGATGGTCCGCCACGGCCAGGTAATGATCGCGGCGACGAGCCACAACAACAGCCACAGGGGGCCAACCCGGCTGAGGCGAACCCGCCGCGCGCGCCAGAAATGGATGTTCGGATGCACCAGCAGCCAGTAAGAAGGAATGGTCGCGTAGACGATGGCAATGAGCCAGGCGACGCTGTAGAGCGTGTGCATCTGACGTTCGATTCGCTTGCAGAAGTGCCGATTCACAGAACTGCCGAATTGACGAATTCAGTTCCGCAATTCTGCAGTTCGGCAATTCCGCAGTAATTACCGTCCTCGGACCACGAACTTCGCCGAGCCCATGTTGTCGAAGCGATCGTAGACGCGCACCACGATGACGTGTTCCTGCGGCGGGCCTGCCGGCGCGGCCCCGTCTCCGCCTCCAGCGACGCGACGATTGTTCTTGGTCCGCGAAGGCGCAGGCGGCGTGGCGTCGGCAGTCTTCACCTGCTCTCCGGGAAGCGCGGCAAAGTAATCGTAATTTTCGACGCGAGAGTCGGAGAGCCGGCCGACCGGCTCGACGTACTGCCAATCGCCGGCATCGATCGAGTACTCGGCGCGCTTGATGTTGGAAAAGCCGTCGATGGCGCGGAAGGTGACATGCAACGCATTGTTATCGAAGGCGACGTTCAGATTCACTACCTGCGGCGGGGTGGTGTCGATCTCAAAACGCTGGCCTTCTTTGGCTGAGGTCAGGGCCTCATCGGGGGAATGGGAAGGGGCATCGGAGGCGACGACGCGGATGGTGTAGCCGCCGTCGGGTAGCAGCGAAGCGTCGAAAGAGTAAACCTTTTCCGTGATGTTGTCCTTGAGCAGCTTCCACTGGGTCTCGTTATCGCCGCGGTAGTAGACGGAGTAGACGAGGTCGTCGTCGTTGTCGTCATGGGCGGTCCAGCGCACGGCAACCGATTCACGGTCGCGGACCGCGGAAGGAGAAGACTCGAAACGCTGCGCGGGGCTGCTGCCGACGGTGACGCTCTCCATGGCAGGTTTGGGAGTTGACTGAAATCGAGCGCCGGTTTGAACGTAGACGTCGTCAATCACCGGCGCCACATTCTTGGGCAGGTAATTGATGAGCACGCTGCTGATGTCGGGGTTGGTGCGCCCGGGATGAAGCACCGCCTTCCACTGCACGAAACGCGCCGGCGGCACATCGAGCTGGCCCCCGCGGGCAAGGTCAATCTTCTGCCAGGGACTCCAGTTGCGGTCGGGATTGTCGACGTTGCCGCTGCGAGCATAGACATCGAAGGCGCCGCGTCCGCGCACCTCGGCGCGTCCCCAGCGGGAGAAATTGCGCCCATCGAAGACGTCGCTTTCGTAGGTGCCGTCGGAATCTGGCGCCACGCCCAGGGTGAAAATCTTTCCCAAATTGCTGGTCGCGGCATAAATGCCGCCATTAGGGGCCTGCGCGAGGGCAGTCACCTGCGTCGCGCTGGCCTTCACCAGGTCGGTGAAGCTGCCCGCTTCGGTGATGATGTACATGCGGCCCTTGTTGCCGGTGCCGGCGAGCAACTGCCCGCGCTGGTCGAAAACGAGTGAATATACAACGTCATCGCGCGAGCTCCAGATGCGGCGCGGAGAGCCGTCAGGAGCAATCTGGTAGACCTCGGAGCCGCCGGTGGCACCCAACGCAGGAAACGGAATGTTCACCGGCATGGGTGGCGACGACTGTGTCGTACCCATGGCGGATCCGGTGGTCACCGAAATGACCGGAGAGGGGGCGGGCTGCAGCTGCGCCCCTGGGCCGGGGGCGGTAACGCCGCGCTTTTCGCCGACGCCGGCGGCGTAGATGTTGCCGGCTTTGTCGATGGCAAGCGCGGTGATCTCTTTTTTCGGCGCGCTATAAAGGACGAAAGCCTCGCCCGCAGGCGAGATGCGGTAGACCAGGCCGCTCCCATCGGAACCGGCAATCAGGTTGCCCTTGGGATCGAAATCAAGAACGCGGATATGGGCTTCATCGCTTTTGAAGAACAGCGAGTGCTCGCCGCTCTTTTCCACGCGGAAGATCTGTCCCTGGTCGCCGGTAGCCACGTAGATGCGTCCCTTGGAATCCTGGGCGATGTCCCAGATGTACTTGGTTTTGGGATCGAAAAAAACGGAAGAAGAATAGCTGGGATCGACGGCAGTCTTGGCCACCGCAGGCTGACCGGGCCCGGCGCCGGCCTCCGGCTTTGTCTTGGGCGCGGGCGCGGTGTTGTGCACGATCTTATAAACCTTGCCGTCGGGCGAGGTGGCAGCGTAAATGGCGCCGCTGGGATCGATCACGAGCGACTGCACCTGCAGTTCCTGGGGCTGGAAAATAATGTCGGCATCCCCGGCCGGCGTGACCTTGTAAACTCGCGCGGGCGCGCCCGCGGCGGCATACATGTTGCCCTGCGCATCTCCGGCAATAGCCCAGATATAGGTGGAAGGGGTGGTGTAAACCGGCTTCAAAGAGGGCGCCAACTCCAGGCCGCCATCGCTGCGAATGGCGATACCCTTGGCCGTACCTTTTTCCAGTTCATCGTATTTGCTCTGTTCCCAGGTGCGAGTGCCTTCGGCAAAAACCAGGATGGAAAGAATGAGCAGAGAGACGGGCAAAAACAGCTTTCGCATCAGAAATCCTAAGCGGGAATTAAGAACAGCGTAACACAGGAAGGCAGGGGCAGGGGGAGCGGGCGAAATTGGAATTGGAGATGAAATTCCAAATTCCGGGCCACCAATTTCACATTTCAAGTTTCAAACCTTAAATTCTTGAAAACTTACCTGGCGCCAGAAAAAATAAAAGCCCTCGCCGTGGCGCGGGGGCTTAGGAAACGAGACTGTCCTAGGCGTCGAAGACGGGCAATTTTTCGTCCTCTTCGAAGCCGGAGGTCTTGAGCACGACCTCGACGGCATCGAGCACGGCCAAAAGCGACTCGCGGTCGGTCTGCAGGCCGCTGCTGAGGCAAGCGCGGTCGAGATTGAATTCGCGAAGAATGGAAGCGCGGTCGACGGCGTTAAGCTCGGGCGGAGGTTCGGGAATGCCGAGATCGGGCATCATCCAGGAACCAACCAGCGCATGGAGGTGCTCGGTGCAGCAAACATGGCAGATGCCGGGCTGCTCGGCGAGCTTTTCATCCCAGCTGAGGATGTCGATATCGCAGGCGCGGGGCCGGTCGCTGACCAGCAGCCAGCGGCTGTGATCCAGTTCCTGCATTCCGCAGACTTCGCATTTGTAACTTTGGACCCGGCTCATTGGAGCCTCCTAGGCCACGCCTGAGTATTAGACGGTCACGCAGGCGACCTGTTTGTCTCTAGAAACCCGAATCGGCGAATTTTGTCGCTCCCTTGGTTCCCTGCCCGGATGTCCCAACTGACGGTGATCTTCCATTTCCACCGGGGCGCCGCGTCCGGCGATGGCTTGTAACGCCGCCGGCGCGAGCAGCACCAGCGTTGCACCGCGGACCTCGATGAGCTTCTGCTTCTTGAATCGAGCCATCGCACGCGTCACTGTCTCACGCGTGGTTCCGATCATCTGCGCAATCTCCTCATGGGTCAACGTGAGTTTGACGCCGCGCGTCCCATTGGTAACGTTACCGTCGAGTTGATCTTCACTCCAACCGATGAGCAGGCTGGCCAGTCTCCAATCGGCAGAGCGGGACAAGCCGACCCAGCGCAATTCACGGCAAGCATTGTTGTACTGGCGGCTGATCTGGGTGGCGGCGCGCAGGCAGGCTTCCGCGTCGTCGCGAATGAAGCGGAGGAAGTCGTCGATGCGAACAAAGTTGACCTGACAGGGGCTCAGCGTCTCGACGGTGCATTCGTAGGGTTTGCCGGTAACGCAAGAACTGAGGCCGAGGACCTCGCCGGGACCGGCAATCTTCAAAATAAGGGTTCGGCCGTCCTGGGAAACCACGGAGAGCTTCGCCTGCCCGCGGCAGATCATGTACACACCGCGCGGTGTCTGCCCTTCCACGAACAACACGGCATTCTGCGGGTAGGAGGTGACAAAGGAGATCGCTTCCAGCTTTTTCAGCGTCGGCGCCGGCAACTGACAGAAAAAGCCGGCGGAGTGGGCGCCGCAGTGGTCACAGGACTCGCTCGGTTGCAGGTTGTAGGGCGTTCGGTAGGTAGACATTGCCATCCTTTCTGGGAGGCTTGTAGCTTGTCAAAACCACCAGGACCGGAATTGCACAGAGCAGAAAAGCACGACGATAGCCAAAGATCACAAAAGTGGGTGACAACCCACCCAGTGCTTATGAATCAGTGACTTAGGGGGGCAAGCCGCTTCTGGGCGTGCGCGACATCACTTAATTTTGTGAGCGGAAGCTCACAGCGGGCGTTGCCATCCGGGTGAAATGGCGCAGGGGTGAGGAGCCCTAGTGGTTAGTGGCGGGCGGAGTTAAGCAACCCAACCGGGAAAAAGCAGCCCGGGTGGGAACACGAGTAAGTCCTGACTCGGCTACTTATTTCACGTTCACGGTGATGATCTGCGCGCCAGAAACGACGTAATCCAGCGGGGTGGACGACTCGTTGACCGAGGACTCTCCGACCACCACCATGTCCTGAGTGCCGCGCATGCTTTCCATGACGTTCATCACCGAGATGGGCATGGTCGGCATCACCTTATCTTCGACCATGGCCTGAGGATTGGCTTCCAGTAGCGAGACATAGAGGCGGTCGTTGGCGTGCTCCTTGTTGAGCAGAGCGATGGTGGAGGCCAGGTCCATGCGGCGGCCGAAGCTGCCTCCCATATTGCGCATGCGATCCAGCGTGTTGCCGTCGCTGATCAGAATGCGCAGCGTCCCGTTAGGAGTGGAAGTCGGAATCTTCACCGGCACCTGGCGGACGATACGCTCGCCGCGATAAGGGCGAAGCACGGATTCCACCACGATCTCGTCCCCAGGACGCGCTTCGGTGACGTCGGTGCGGGCGCTCTCGAGCTGCGCGGAGCGGCGCTCGTGCACGATGTCAAAATCGAGTTCGACACCTTTGACCTTCGCCTTGTCGTAGGGGTTCTGGTAGATCCGCCCGAAACGATCGCCGAGGGAAAGCGCCGCTTGCAAGGCGGTGGGCTGGTTCCCATCCGAGGGCGCAAACATGTTCTGCAGATGGACCTGGGAATAGCCGTTGACGCTGATGTTGCCGTTCATGCGGTAGGTAACATCTTCGCCGCCGTCGTTGACGCCCTGCAGCGCGCTGTAGACAGTGGCCATGATGGCGACCGGCGTCAGTTTGCTGTTGTTGAGAACTTCATAGTGGAATTGCTTGGGCTTGTTGGTGCCGTGAATGCTGAGGGTGACCGGGATCATCTCCGGCTCTTTATTAAAGCGGCCGAGGATGCCAGTGTGGCGGTCCTGCACAAAGGCGCCGACAGATTCGGTGGTATTGATGATCTTGAAAGCGTTCATCGGCGAGGGCAGGGTAGCGAGCACGCGCGCCTTCGTCATCGGCAGGTCGACCACGCCGAACTGCAGCAGGGGATGGCCGCAAGCCAGCAGGCGCTGTGGGTCCATGTAGGTGACGGTGCAGGTAGCGGCGATGTTCAAATCACCGCGCACCAGGATGGCGCTGACGGCGGAGCCGGCTTCCAGCGGTTCCGGCTGTTTTTCATCGGAAACCGAACCGGCGCCCATGACGGGAACAATCCCGGCGGAGGCAAATTGCGGCGCGAAGCGGCTGATCGCGTCCTGGGTGAAGCCGCTGAAGACGAGCGGGGTCTCGATCGGCTGCAGCAGGTTCGCGAAGCCCTGCAAGCCTTTCGCCACACCCGGGCCGTTGGTGCGAGTAGTGGATGCCGTGCCCGCGGTTTCCGATTGGGCATCGGGAGCCGGAGTCTGGTCGAGAGCGTTGATCTCCAGCATCTCCTCGATCGGCGTGACCCCGGCGATCGGTTCCTTGGCGAATTCGCCGATGCGAAATGCGATGGCGCCCACCAGCTTGTTATCGATATAGACCGGGCTGCCGCTCATGCCGGCCACCACCCCGGTGTACTCGACTTTCTTGCCTTGAAGGCGGACAAGAATAATGTCGCCGCGCGGGCCGTTGGAATTGCGCATGACGCCGAGGACTTCGACATCCATCGGTTCGGGGGTGACGCCCTCGAAGACGGTGTAGGCAACACCATGCATGCCGGTTTGCACTTGTGACAACGGCAGAATCGGCGTGGCCGGTTGGGAGGCGGCGGCGGGCGGCTCGGCGCACACAGCAGCAATCGAAATCAACCAGAGGAAGAACAAAGAGAGGAGCCGCGAGCAACCAGGGTTTTTCATACCACCTGCTAAGACCACTGACGCCATCCATCCCGGCGCGCTAAAAATAAAACCGTGACGCACGCTGGGCCCCCGGACTTCCGCAGTCTTTGGATATTTCCGCAAACCCGCCTGGGAGGCGAGAGTTGCGGGCCGCTCCCCTGCGTTTGAGGGGGAGAACAAAATCAACGCGCAGTGAAAAAGCGGAATAGCGCATCTATACTACTGCAGAGATACTCCGAAGGGAATTCCCTATGTGGTGCCAGAAGTACCCTAATTCCGTGCGCGGGAGGACTAGCCCGCGCGGCCTAGTCCTGGCGATTATGCTGATGTTGCTAGCCGGAGCGGCGAGTTTTGCGCAGCAAGCGCCGCCGCAGCCGCCGCCTCCCGGCAAGCCCACGCAATCAACACCGGCGGAAGCCGGCGGCCCGGAAGGCGACATCGGGCCGATGGCGATTCCGAAGAAGGCGGAAGAGCCACCCCAGCCCAAGCCGCAACCAGGCCCGAAGAAGGTCGAGGGAATGCCCGACTACTCGATCAAGGTGGACACCACCTTGGTGCAGGTGCCGGTGTTGGTGACGACCAAGGATGGGCAGTTCATTCCGGGGTTGAAGGAAGGCAACTTCCGTGTCCTTGAAGACGGAGTGCCCCAGCGGATCACAAAGTTCGAGGTCTCGAAGGCGCCGATCACGGCGGTGCTGCTGGTCGAATTCGCCGCCCGTTACTACCGCTTCGTTTACGACGCGCTCAACGCGTCATGGATGTTCGCCCAGACCCTGAAGCCGGAAGACTGGATCGCGGTAGTGTCCTTCGACATGAAGCCGCAGATCGTTGCCGACTTCACCCAGGACAAGCGCCAGGTGCTTGCCGCGATCAACAGCTTGCGCATTCCCGGGTTCAGCGAAACCAACGTTTTTGACGCGCTCTACGACACGCTTGACCGGGTGGATGGAATCGAGGGCCGCAAGTACGTGGTGCTGATCGCCAGCGGCTGCGATACGTTCAGCAGGATGACTTACGACAAGGTGCTGAAGAAAGTGAAGGACACGCCCAACGTCAGCATCTTCACGATCAGCACCGGCGAGGCATTGCGCATGTGGGCCGAGCAGTACGGCGGGGGAGGCCCCGGCATCATGCCGTGCAACGTGACCTCCAGCATCGATTTCTTGCAGGCGGACAACCAGATGCAGACGTTCGCGAAGATGACGGGGGGACGCTGGTTCAAGCCGCGCTTCGAAGGCGAGTTGCCGGAAATTTTCCGCGACATCGCGCAGAATATCCGCAACCAGTACGTGCTGGCCTATCACCCCACAAACCCGAAATTGGATGGCAGCTATCGCAAGCTGAAGGTGGAGGTGGTAGCGCCCGATGGAGGGCAGTTCCACGTCCGCGATCAGAAAGGTAAGGACTTGAAGTTCCAGGTCATCGCGCGCGAAGGGTACACGGCGAAGCACACGGTGGAGTGAGACAAGGGCACGGACTAGAAGCTGGAAGTCCGGCTGGTGTAGAAGGACAGGAACTACAGTTTGGGAAGGATTTCCCGCAATGCCCACTGGATGCGGTTGACACTCTCCTTCACCGCATTGAGCTGCTGCTGGTCGGCATTGGAATAAGCCGACAGTGAAATTACCTGCAGCGCGTTGCGCACGTGGTGATTCATCTCCGCAATAATTTCTAGGCGATGCCGGAGAAGGTTGCGCCGGTCGCGCTCGTATTGCAGGAGGCGGAACACGAGAACGCCGGCGATGACGGCTGCCAGGCTGTCGGACACGCTGATGGCGATGTTGCGAGATTCCTTTTCGTGGATCACGAACCAGTCCAGCCCCGCCCCGACCATGAACACCAGGAGCGCCGCCAGGAGTCCGGCAAGCAACATCGTGGTCCAGCTGGAAAACAGGAAAGACCGCCGAGGAGCGGCGGGCCGCAACTCATCGGGAAGCCTGGGAAAACCTGGAATGGCTCGCGGCTGGTTCGGGGTAGGAGATGCGGTACTCATGGTCGGCAGATTCCATTGTACAAAATAAGAGTGGGGTGGAGAGCGTCAGGATTTGTCGTCGCGGCGTAAAGCATCGTGCGCCTCACGGGCGCTGCCCTGAAAGGGCTCGAAGGTCGGTTCAACCTTCGGCAAGACTTCGTGCAGCGCCCACTGAATGCGCTGGATGGCTTCGTTGATAGTGTCGCCTTCCTTGGTATTTTTCATCGTGCCCGCGGTGAACGAGAGCGCCTGCAGCGCGTTGCGGATGTGGTGGTTCACTTCCTGGAGGGCGTCCATGCGCTCGATGACGCGGCGGCGTTGTGTCCGACCGACGGCCAGCAGGGTATAGACCAGAGACGCAGCGAGGAGCGCGACCAGGCCATTGGAAACAACCATCGCGACCCCTGCCTCGTGCTCCAGCAACAAGACATCAAGGCCCACACTGCCAAAGAACATCACCAGGCCCATGGCCCCGGCAATGAGCCAGAGCCTGCGCGTCAGCATGGAAAGCCACAACCGTTGCAGGCGCGGCCCACCTTCTTCGAAAGCGGGGTCTGCGAAATCCGCACGTTGCCTGAGGTTTTCCACGGAAACCGGATTGTACCGCGCTGCCGCAACTAGTGCATATGAAAGAGGTAGTCCATGAGGAAGAGACAACCGACTCCGAGGAAGACGACGATCGCCATCTTAATGCCGGGCTCGCGATTGACTTCCGGGATCAGGTCGGAGGCGGCAACGTAAACGGTGACGCCGGCCGAGACCGGCAATCCCACGCCGACCGCCTGCCGCGTGATGACCATGGTGAGCACGCCGAGCAGGGTGGCGGCGCCGAGCAGCGCCGAGGAGCCCCACGCGACTACCCGGCTGCGCCCGCCGGCCAGCATCACCGAGGCGACGGTGAACCCTTCTGGGATTTTGTGCAGGAACACGGCCATGAATACGATCCATCCCAGCCAGCGGGAGAGCAGGAAGCCGGACGCAATGGCAATGCCGTCAAAAAAAGTGTGGATGATGAGTCCCAGCAGGACCGACCAGGATTTGTGCTTCTGCACGAACTCGTCTTCGTGCGTCTCCTCCCCGAAATGGAAGTGCGATGCGACGGTGTGCTCGAAGAAGTGAACAATCAGGTACCCCACCAACACCAGGAAGCCGGCGTCGGAGCGCAGGCGGACGCTGGCTGGCACCATTTCCACCAGCGAGGTCGCCAGCATGAAGCCGGCCCCGAGCGCGATGAAATATTTCAGGTAGCTGTGGTGCCACTGCTTCTGCACGATGACCGCGCCCCCCACCACGTTGGCAGCGGCGGCGGTAAGTCCGAGCAGGATGCTGATGGCTATGGGACTCATGAGGACGCAGCAGCATAGCAGAGGGAAACAATGGAACAATTGCGGAATTGCGAAAATTGGAATTGGAAAATAGGCTCGTGCGACGGATACGATCGAAAAGCAACTGAATTCTGGCCGGAACCCGGGAAATCAGCATCCCGGTAGTAATCAGCGGCAGAGAAGCTGAATTTGACGGGTTTCCGCGACCTGTATTAATCTGCGGCTACACTGAGAAAGGGGGTGGTCCAGGTCAACATGATTGACAGTCATATACAAAACCGCAGTGAGGTGTCTGAGGCTTAGAGCGGTGCGCTCTAAACCAACCTCAAGTTCCGGTGTGTTTGGCCCAACGCCACTCCAGAGTCAGTGCTGGAGTCCCGGAGGCTAACAGGTCGCAGTCGTCCCGGACCGCAAGCAGAGCCGGGGTGAAGAAGAGTGACCGCCTCAGGCCAATCCCAACAGACTACCGGCGACCCGCGTGCCGCAATCGAGCCGCGGGTCGTTTTGTTTTGTCGTAGTCTAGCGAGACTGGTTCTGTTCGCGGGCGCTTTCGCTGCCGAGCACAGGGCTGAAAAGAAAATCGTGAAAGTCGCCTTTCAGCCCGTTGAAGCGAAGCATGGTGGCAACTTGGGCCCAGTGGCGGATTTCATGCACCAGGACATGTACAGCGATTTTTCTCGGAGTAGCTTGGACGACAGAGGTCAAGATCTTGAACTCCCTGGGAGTATCCCAATCGCCCGCCGGGACGGCATTGAGCATGGCCCGGAATTCTTTCCGGCTCTGCGCGCCGAATTGAAAAAGCGCCTCGACATTGTCGGTGGGGATGGCAGCGGTGTCGGTTAAGGGCTGCCCGGAGAGGCGTTCGGCGTATCGTTTTTCCGCGGAAAAGATGTGACGAACCATGTCGCCGACGGTCTGAAAGCGTCCGTCGCTGTGCGGGCCGACGCCGATCTTCAGAACCTGCTCACCATGCTGCAGGAACCAACTGTACCAGAGCTTGCGCTCCCAATCGGTGTAGGCGATGAAATCGTTCAAATTCACGGCAAACATATCTCTCTCGCCTTCAGCGCAGCGCGCCGGGAGTTAATGTCGATCGAGGGCCTTCATAATAACCTTCTGCGCCGTTTCCGCGATGTTGAAGTTTGCAAGCTCGTCGCGGCTAATCCAGCGCGCCTGGGCGGCGTCGCTGCCGACCTTGAGTTCGCCGCCGAGCACGCGGCAAAAGAAATCGATGAGCACGTAATGGTAGCGGGTACGCCCGTCGGGGTCGGCATAAATGCTGTCGAAGACATCGAGCACATCTACGGCCTCCACCTGCAGCCCGGTCTCCTCCAGGGCTTCACGGGCGGCGCATTGGCGCAAAGTCTCGCCGATCTCGAGCGCGCCGCCGGGAATTGACCACTGCCCTTTCAGCGGCTCTGCGGAGCGCTGCACGATCACGACCCTCCCCTGGCTGACGATGACGGCACCGACGCCGACCAGCGGACGCTCAGGATAATCGCGTTTCATGAAGAAGCTCTCAGCTTTCGCTTTTGGCTTTTAGCCGCAAACGAGCAGCGCACCACAGCGGCTACCAGCCAAGAGCTTACGAGAAAAACCCGCGGGGATTGAAGTCCACAATCTTCCATCCCTTGCGGCCGCGTTCCATTTCGAACTTGACCTGGCCGTTGCGGCGGATGGGCGCTCCGCCGGTGCGGGGAATTTCTTCCATCTGCCAGTCCACCAGCACCACGCCCTTGGGACCTTCGATCGTGCTCTGGGTGATGCTGAAGTGGACGCGGAAGTAATCATAGCGCTGCATCATGGCTTCGATCTGGTCTTCAAAGGTAAGGTAGCCGTCCATCTTGTCCTGGTCGAAGGCAGAGAGCACAAGGCGCTGGCTGTGGCCCTCGAGGCCGTCGCGCAGGTCGCTCAGTACGCGATTGGCGACCGCCTGGGAAAAGATCGCGCTGTCATAGGCGTCCTGGGGCTTGTTCTTGTCCTTCTTTTTCTTCTTGTCCTTCGCATCCTTGCCCGCGTCTTTTCTTTCCTCTTGCGGCGGCGCGGAAGAGGGCGGCTCCTGCTGCGCGAGAGCGGAAAACCAGCTGAAGGCGAAAAAAACAGCGACGGCGAGCGCGAACTTGCGCATGGAAATTCCTCTCGCTCCGGAGTGCCGGCCATTTTACAGCTTGCAGCTTTCGCCTTCGGAATCGACCACAGCAAAGCGAGGTAAGCACTGGCATTTGTCGGGGACGGAAAATTTCTGCGGTTCGGGCCGCCGCAGCACGGATATAATTTGCCTCGAAACGATGTGGGGCTGGTCGCCCGACCGGCAAAATCGTCAACTCAACCCAGTGGCTGATGTTTCCCGCCACTACCCCGGCGGAGGGCCTTGGTGCCATCACGAATTGAAAACGCGAGGAGGTCTTATGCTGGCCAGAGTTGTTGAAGTCAACATCAAGGGCGGAAAGAAACAGGAAGTCGAAACCATCCTGCAGAATGAACTTCTGCCGCTATTGCAGAAGCAGCCCGGATTCGCCGGCTACGAGACATTGCTGCGCGAGACCGATCCTAACGTGACGCTCTCCATCAGCTACTGGCAGAATCGCGAGCAAGCGGATACCTTCGCGGACACGGCTGCGTACAACGCGATCCGCAACAAGCTTCAGCCGCTGCTCGCCAACGACATCCGGCCGGTGTTTTACACGGTGGAGATCTCCACTCAGCATCGAATCGCTTTCGGCAAAGCCGCTTAACGATCCGGCGATTGGATGATCGGGTGATCCCCGGCTGAGAAGGTAAATCACCCGATCAACCCTTCGCAGGCTACCCGAAGGTCCAGCCACTAGCCACCGGCAGCGCATTTTCGTACATTAGTCGTCCAGATGCGAATCGCTGCTCTGCTTGTCCTCAACCTTGCCGTCGTCCTCTTCGCCCAAACGCCGTCGGCGCGGGATCTTCGCACTCCCGAAGAAAGGCACCTTCGCCATGTCCGCCAGCTCACCTTCGGCGGGGAAAACGCGGAGGCCTACTTCAGCTCCGACGGCGCGCAGCTGATCTTTCAATCCCGCCGCGACAGCCTGCAGTGCGATCAGATCTTCATCATGAACGCCGACGGCTCGGGCGCGCACATGGTCTCAACCGGCCGGGGACGCACCACCTGCGCGTACTTCTTCCCTGACGCCAAGCACATCCTCTATTCCTCCACCCATGCGGCCGCGCCGGAATGCCCGTCTCCGCCGGATTGGTCCAAGGGCTATCGCTGGGCGGTTTATCCGACCTACGACATCTACGTCGCCAACCCTGACGGCAGCGATCCCCGGCCGCTCACTCACAACCAGGGGTATAACGCCGAGTCCACGATTTCCCCCGACGGCAAGCACATCGTCTTCACCTCCAGTCGCAATGGAGATCTCGACATCTACGTCATGAACAGCGACGGCAGCCACGTCCGCCAGCTGACGCACGAACTCGGGTACGACGGCGGCCCGTTCTGGTCGCGGGACGGGAAATGGATCGTGTACCGGGCATACCACCCGCGGACGAAGGAAGAAATTGTGGAATACAAAGAGCTGCTGGCGCAGAACCTGATTCGTCCCACGCGCCTCGACTTGTGGGTCATGCGCGCCAACGGCAGCGGCAAACGCCGGATCACCAACAACACCGCCGCCAATTTCGCGCCCTACTTTTTCCCCGACGGCAAGCGCGTCATCTTCAGTTCCAACCTGGCGGACCCCAAGGGCATGGGGAATTTCGAGCTTTACGCGGTCAACATTGACGGCAGCAACCTGGAGCGCATCACCTATAGCCCAGCCTTCGACGGTTTCCCGGTATTCAGCCCCGACGGTAAGAAGCTTGTCTTTTCGTCGAACCGCAACGGCTCCCGACCGCACGAAACCAACGTCTTCATCGCCGACTGGGTGGACTGACCGGCCAAGGAAGCAAGGAATACAGGATGTTGCCGGCATCTGACTACTACAATGTCCGCGATGTTGTCGGTTACCGATTTGCGCAAGCTCTACGGCAGCACCGTCGCCGTGGACAACATATCCTTTCAAGTGCTCCGCAATGAGATTGTGGGCCTGCTGGGGCCCAACGGCGCGGGCAAAACGACCACCATCAGCATGGTGCTGGGGGTGCTGGAACCGACCACGGGCACCATCGTCATCGAAGGAGTGGACATCGAGCGGCGACGAACGCAGGCGCTGTCGCGCACCAATTTTGCCGCCGCCTACGCTCCGCTCCCCGGCAACCTGACGGTGGCACAGAACCTGCGTGTCTTCGGCATGATCTACGCCGTGGAGAATCTGTCGGGACGCATCGAGTCTCTGCTCAATGAATTCGATTTGATTCGGTTTCGCGACACAAAATGCGGCGTGCTCTCCTCCGGAGAGCAGACGCGGGTCTCGCTCGCCAAAGCCATGCTGAACAGCCCCCACCTGCTGCTGCTCGATGAACCCACGGCATCGCTGGATCCGGCGACGGCGCGGGACATCCGCAACATCATCCGCGAATTCGCCGCCCGCGGCCAATGCGGCGTGCTGTGGACCTCGCACAACATGTACGAAGTCGAGGAGGTCTGCGACCGCGTGCTCTTTCTTTCCCGCGGCAAGATCCTGCTGGAAGGCGATCCTAAGACCCTGCCGCAACAGCACGGGCACAAATCCCTGGAAGAATTATTTATCGCCGTGGCACGCGAACCGTTGGCGCTGGAGCGCGCATGAAGCTCAGTCGCATCTTCGCCATCGTGCTGCGGCAATACTACCTGGTGCGCGGCAGCGCCTCGCGCGTCATCCCGTTGTTTGCCTGGGTGGCGGTGGATATTGTGCTCTGGGGCTTCATCACGCGATACCTCAACTCGGTGACCGGTTCGGGCTTCAACTTCGTTCCCGTGCTGCTGGGAGCGGTGCTGCTGTGGGATTTTTTCAGCCGGGTGATGCACGGCGTCACCATGACGTTCTTTGAAGACGTGTGGTCGCGCAACTTCCTCAACATCTTCGCCACGCCGCTCTCCATTTTCGAATACCTTGGCGGGCTGGTGCTTTCGGCGGTTGCGACCAGCCTGGTCGGACTGGCGGTGATGCTGGCATTGGCCATGCTGGCATTCGGACTCTCGTTTTTCTCCTATGGCGTAGTGCTGATTCCCTTCCTGCTGGTGCTGTTTCTATTCGGCATCGCGATGGGCATTGTGGGTACCGCCATCGTGCTGCGCTTCGGCCCCGCGGCGGAATGGTTCATCTGGCCTATCCCGGCGACCATCTCGCCCTTTGTCGGCGTCTTCTACCCGCTGGCTACTCTGCCGCACTGGATGCAGGTCATCGCGCATGGTCTGCCGCCGTCCTACGTCTTCGAAGGAATGCGGGCGGTCATAGCCGGGCAGGCCGCTTCTTCCATGCTGCTGCTGGGCGGCATCTGGCTGGCGCTGTTGTACGTCGTGCTGGCGTGCTGGTTCTTCGCGCGCATTTATCGCTACGCGGTTCGCACCGGATTGATCGCGCGTTATAGTGCGGAGACCGTGTCGTAGCGCCCCATCGAGCTTCATCACGGCACTCGGTGAGGAGCGTCACAACCGGCGCTGCACAGAACCGCCGATAATCAAAACGCAACCGCACGCCGCACTGGTGCCCCGATGGCCACCTCTCAACAGGTTTTTCGGTACGATCGCCGGCTCACGGCGATTAAGCTCCTGCACACCATCGTTTGGGCCTTGCTGGCGGGAGCAATTCTCGCATTGCCGGTGACAGCCATTCTGGCGCAGTTCCGGTGGGCGCTCCTGCTGACGGTAATTATCGCCGGCGAATGCGCCGTTCTCGCGATCAATCGGGGACGCTGCCCCCTCACCGATTGGGCGGCAGGTTACACGAATGACCGCGCCGACAACTTCGATATTTACCTGCCGAACTGGTTGGCCCGCCACAACAAAGTCATCTTCGGGACGTTGTTCCTGGTCAATGAACTGGTCGTGCTCTGGCGATGGCTGGCTCACCGGTAAAAGTGAGCACCCAGGTTGTCGGGCATCGCAATTCCTCGAAACTCACCAGCCGTAACTCGCAACTAACAAGGTTAGGAAATGCAGGATTCCGGGCGCGCCCGGGAGATTGTTCGATATGGCTCTTGAGGAATACCAACGCAAGCGGCGCTTCCAGTCCACCCCCGAGCCCCCGCCCAAGGTTGAGAAAAAGGCAGGACACCGCTTCGTCGTCCAGAAACACCAGGCATCGCACCTGCACTATGACTTCCGCCTGGAGATGGATGGGGTGCTCAAGTCGTGGGCCGTGCCCAAGGGGCCGTCGCTCTCGCCTGGCGACAAGCGGCTGGCGATGATGGTCGAGGACCATCCGGTCTCCTACTTTCACTTCGAAGGCATCATTCCCGAGGGCAATTATGGCGCGGGCACAGTCATGGTCTGGGACACCGGCACCTGGGAACCGCTGGGCGACGAAAACGAAATGCTGGCCAAGGGCGACCTGAAGTTCCGGCTCAACGGCAAGAAATTGCAGGGCGAGTTCGTGCTGGCGCGGATGCGCTCGCGACGTCCGGGATCGAAAGGCACGGAGTGGCTGCTGATCAAGAAGCGCGACCAGGGCGCGAAGGAAGATTTCGACATCGATAAGTTGGATTGGTCGGTGCTCACCAAGCGGTCGCTGGATCAGATTGCCGGAGATGCGGGTTCGGCGGAGTGGCAAAGCAACCGGCCCGCCGCGCCCTCCGGTAAAGGCAAGAATGCATGGCTGGCCGACACGCTGGCCAAGGTCCGCAAGAAGAACTTAGCGGCAGAGGAAGCAAAGAAAGAGACAAAGGCAAAGCCGAAAACAAAGACGGCGGCGGTGACGAAGCCGTCGCGGCGTGTGAATCAGGGGCTGACAGCCGAAAAAGAAAAAAAATCCGCTGTGTCCTCCGTGGCTAAGACGTCAATAAAAAAAAACGAAATCGCGCAGATAAAAGGCGCTGAAAGAACTTCCATGCCGCGGGCGATCCGCCCCATGCTGGCCACCCTGGTCGATGAACCGTTTAACAGCAGTGAATGGCTGTACGAAGTGAAATGGGATGGGTTCCGCTCGATCGCTTACCTGGAAGACGGTCGCGTGAAGCTGTTCTCGCGCAATCGGAACGAGATGACCGCCGAGTTTCCGGAGATGAAGGAGCTGGCGGCGCAGTTGAAGGCCGAACAGGCAATCGTGGACGGCGAACTGGCGGCGCTCGACGAGCAGGGACGGCCGTCGTTCAGCCTGATGCAGCAACGACCGGGTTTAACTGGGCGAGGCAGGCGCATCGTCACCAACCGCGGCGTCAAGATCGTTTATTACGCCTTCGATTTGCTCTACCTCGACGGCTATTCCTTGTTCCGCGTGGATCTGGAGAAGCGCAAGGAACTACTGCGGGCGCGGTTGGATACCAGCGACCTGGTGCGCTACTCGGACCACTTCGACGATGGCCTGAAGCTGTACGAGGCGGCCAAGGAACGCGGCCTGGAGGGAATTGTCGCCAAGCGGCGCGCCGGCTGCTACATCCAGAAGCGCAGCCGGGAATGGCTGAAGGTGAAGATCACGCGGCGACAGGAGTGCGTGGTTGGCGGCTATACCGACCCGCGCGGCGGGCGCGAAAACTTCGGCTCCCTGGTCTTGGGACTGTACGACGAGAAAGGGAGACTTATTCACGTGGGCAATGCCGGAAGCGGCTTCACCGGAGCCTCGCATGCCGACATGTGGCGAAAACTGCAAAAGCTGCAGACAGATCGAAGTCCGTTTTACGGCAGGGTGGAATCGACGCGGCGGCCGCACTGGGTGAAACCGGAACTGGTGGCGGAGATCAAGTTCACCGAGTGGACGCATGAGGGCCAGAGTGGCGCCGTCAAAATGAGGGCCCCGGTGTTCCAGGGTCTGCGTCTCGATAAGCCGGCACGCGAGTGTGTCTTCGAGCGTCCTCGGCCAGCGAAGACAGAAGCCAGGAAGGCGGAGGCGGGCGAGGCGGCGTGAGAACATTAGCTTTTTAGCAGTTGGCGAGGAGAGGTGTTGCGGAATGCAGCAGCCCCAGCCGACGTCCGAACATCGAGGAAGTAGGCGACAGCGGCAAAAAAGCGAACCGTCAAAAGTTGATTCGAGTCATCTCGGATTTTCGTTGACACGGTTTCGTCGGCGGAATACCTTTCCGGCAAATGGGGTCTTTTTGGACACCGCAATTATTTTCATTCGAAAATTTATAGGCTTTGCCGAGCCGGCGCGCGTCTAAATACTAAGTAGTCGTTCGACCATTCTTAGTCCGCATTTCTCTAGCTCGCGTTTTACTTGGCAACACAACCGGCCCTGAAAACGGCGCGTGGGGTGCCGCGCAACAAGTGGGTGAGGCAATGCGGCTGCAATCAACAGTAGCGGTGTTTGCGCTGTGCGCGTGTGCGCTGGCACAGGCGGGCGCGGGACAAGTGTCGTCGAAGTTTTCCACCCTGCTGAAGAAAGCGGAGGCAGGCGACGTAAGCGCCCAGTTTGCGGCCGCCCGTGATTACGAACTGGGCCAGGACGTGGAGCAGGATTACGCGCAGGCTCTGAGATGGTACGAGCGCGCCGCCGATCGTGGAGAACCCGCGTCGCAGTGCAACCTGGGACGAATGTATGCTTCGGGCGAAGGCGTGACTCGTGACGATCAGACGGCGGTCAAGTGGTACCTGCGATCGGCGGTAGCAAAATACGCGCCTGGGATGACCAATCTGGGCTACATGTACGCCACCGGACGCGGCATCGCTCGCAATGACGAGGCGGCGGTGCACTGGTACCGCAAGGCCGTGGAGATGAATTATGTGCCGGCGATGTCGAACCTGGGCTACATGTATCAACACGGCCGCGGGGTTCCGCAGGACGACGCGGCGGCGGTGAAGTTGTTCATGAAAGCGGCACACCATGGGTTCGCGCCGGCGATCGGTAACCTGGCAGAGATGTACTTGCACGGGCACGGGATCCAGCAGAATGCGGGCGAGGCTATTCGCCTGTTCCAGGAGGCAGTGGCGAAGGGGTCGAAGGCCGCGAGTAACAATCTCGGGTGGTGCTATGAGCACGGCGCCGGCGTGGCCCAGAACCTTGCCGAAGCCGCCAAGTGGTACCGGATGGCAGCGGAAGCAGGCGTAACCGAGGCACAATACAACCTCGGTCTCCTCTACCTGGACGGCCGCGGCGTGGTGCGCAACGAAGCCGAGGCACAGGCATGGTTTTCGAAAGCAGCGCAACGCGGCTACGGCCCGGCGCAAGACCAGATGACGCTCGCGGGAAACAGGCAAGGCCGTCATGAATCCGACATTTCGGGGGAAATAAAAGGGCCGTAAAGCCTCAGCCCCAAACTGCCTAACTACCAGCCCCCAGCCCCAGCCCCTGCTCTTCAAGCAATCATTCACCACGAAAACGGCGAGCCGTGTCGAATTCGACTTCGAGTTCGCGGGTGCGGAGATTTTCGCGCAGATGGGCGAGGCGCTGTTCGAGAGCGAGGAGCGCCTCCTGTAGGTTGCTGGTATTGGTGAGCGCGATGTCGCGCCACATGCTGTAAGGGCTGACCGCAACCCGCGTCATCTCGCGCAGCATGCGTCCGCCAATGGCCTTCATGTCGGCATCATTGCCGAATTCCTCTTCCACGGTAGCCGCCAGCGAGACCGAGAGCATCTGCGGCAGGTGGCTGATCCAGGCACATATTCGGTCGTGACGTTGCGCATCCAATTCCAGTACGCGGGCGCCAATGCGCTCTACCCACTGCACCAATTCACCGGCCGGGCCGCTGCGGACGACTTGGCCGGGAAACGGCGTGAAGAGCCAGACTGCGCCGGAGAAAAGACTGGCGTCCGCCTGCTCAATGCCGCTGTGCTCCTTCCCTGCCATGGGATGGCCGGCCAGAAAACGCTCCGCAGCGCGCTCGCCGAATATGTCGCGGGCACGAGCGAGGATGTCGGCCTTGGTGCTGCCGACGTCGGTGAAGAGAACCTCCGGTGGAAGCACGGGACCGAGTTTCTCGAGAAGATCGATGATGGCGCCCACCGGCGTGGCCAGGACCACGAGGTCGGAGCCGGCACAAGCCTGGACGGGGTCTTCGATACCGAGATCAATGGCGCCGCACGATTTCGCCTGCCCTAGGACAATGGCGCGGTCGCAGCCAATGACCCGTCCGGCAAAGCCGCGCGCTTTCAGAGCGAGCGAGAGCGACCCGCCGATCAGGCCGGTTCCGATGATGGTGAGCTGGCGCACGGATGCGATTAAAACATATTTCGTGAGGTTGACGGTGATCGGTTACGGTCGTCGGTTCAGGTTTGGCGGCAGGCGAGGCGTCTGCCGCCGTATTATTTTGGAAACGATACCGTGGTCGGCCGCGGAGGCGTTTTGACGAGCTTTGAGCAAGAAGAACACGGGCGAACCAAGCCGCTGATGGTATTTGACGGCGATTGCGGGTTCTGCCGCGCCTGGATCGAGTACTGGAAAGAACTGACGGGCGAGCGCGTCGAGTATGCGCCGTTCCAGGAGAAGGCAGCGGAGTTCCCGGATGTTCCGCGCGAAGAATTTGCGCAGGCGGTGCAGATATTCCTCCCGGATGGGCAGCGGCGCAGTGGTGCGCACGCGGCCTTCACCGCGATGGCCACCGGCGGACAAACCTGGCCGTTGTGGGCCTATGAGCACGTGCCGCTCGTCGAGACGGTTACGGAAGCGGCCTACGGCGCGATCGCGGCCCACCGCGATGCGGGATACAAGCTCACCAGGCTGCTGTGGGGCATCCCAGTCCGCCGGCAGCGTTACGCGGTGGCGACGGAGCTGTTCCTGCGCGCTCTAGGGATAATTTACCTGATCGCATTCGTGTCCTTTGGAGTGCAGGCGCCCGGGCTGGTCGGGCGAAACGGGGTTTACCCGCTGGCTCAAACCATGAGCGCGATCCAGCGTTATTACGGCGGGGCGGCGTTTCGCGTGTTCCCGAGCGTGTTTCTGCTGAGCGCTGACGACCGCTTCCTGGCGGCGGTTTGGATCGCGGGCTGCGTGTTTGCCCTGCTGCTGGTCCTGGGCCTGATGCGGCGGATAGCGTGCGCGGGCGCGTTCGTACTCTATTTGTCAATCGCGACGGCGGGGCAGGCGTTCATGAGCTTTCAATGGGACGCGCTGCTGCTGGAAGCCGGGTTCCTGGCGATTTTCCTGGGCTGGTCGAGAATGATGCCGTGGATGTTTCGCTGGCTGCTGTTCCGGCTGATGTTCATGTCCGGGGTAGTGAAGCTGGCGAGCGGCGACAAGAGCTGGCACGCGCTGACCGCGATGCGCTACCACTACCAGACGCAGCCTTTGCCGACACCTCTGGCCTGGTACATGTTCCAGCTGCCGACGTGGTTCCAAAGCTTGACGACTGCGGTGGTGCTGCTGGTAGAGCTGGGTGTGCCGTTCCTGATCTGGTTTCCGCGGCGGGCAAGGCTGCTGGCGGCTGGAATCCTGATCGTGTTCCAGGTCCTGATCATGCTCACCGGAAATTATGCGTTCTTCAACCTGCTGACGATCGCGCTGTGCCTGTGGCTGGTGGATGACGCGAGGTGGGAGAAATCTCGGATCAGACTCGCATCTGTCAAAAGCAGGCAAATGTGGGACACCATCACGTCTCGAGCCGGGCAAAGATGGTCAGCAACAACCAAGAGCGTGGCCAAGGTGGCGATCGGGACGGGGGTGTCGATCCTGATTTTGTTTACCAGCCTGGCCGAGGTGACCGGGCCGATCTTGCACTGGACGTTGCCGGGATCGGATCAGGCGCAGGCCACGCTGGCGCCATTCGAGATCGTAAATTCATACGGGCTGTTCGCGGTGATGACGACAACGCGACCGGAGATCGTGATCGAAGGATCGAGCGACGGCGTGAACTGGCAAGCGTACGAGTTCAAGTACAAGCCGGGAGAGGTGAAGCGGCCGCCGAGCTGGGTGGAGCCGCACCAGCCGCGCGTGGACTGGCAGATGTGGTTCGCGGCACTGGGAAATTACCAGCAGAACCCGTGGCTGCTGCGGTTCATGCTGCGCCTGTTGCAGGGATCTCCGCAGGTATCGAAGCTGCTGGCCGGCAATCCATTTGCCAAGGCGCCGCCGGCATACGTACGCGCGAGTGTTTACGAGTACCAGTTCACGAACTGGCGGGAGCGGCGTGAAACGGGCTCATGGTGGAAGCGAGAATATCGCGGGGTGTACCTGCCTGCGCTCGACAGGGAAGATTTTGCAAGGGCGGGCATGGAATAGAAGCGCGGCCATGCTCAGCCATCGTCAAGGCGCATTTTTTCGGAGCTCAGGCGATGGAACGGCCGACGGCGGGGGCGATCATGCGCAACTGTTCCATCAAAGTCTTGAACTGGTCGGGATAGAGGGACTGGGCGCCGTCGGAAAGGGCCTTGTCGGGATTACTGTGGACTTCGACGATGATGGCGTCGGCGCCGGCGGCAACCGCGGCGCGGGCCATGGGCGAAACCTTGTCGCGGCGTCCGGTGCCGTGCGATGGGTCGCCACAGATAGGCAGGTGCGAGAGCTTGTGCACGATGGGAATGGCGGAGATATCCATGGTGTTGCGGGTATAGGTCTCGAAGGTGCGGATGCCGCGCTCGCAGAGGACGATATCGTAATTGCCGCCGGCCATGATGTATTCGGCGGAGAGCAGCATTTCCTCGATGGTGGCCGCAATGCCGCGCTTGAGCATCACCGGTTTGCGGACCTTGCCAAGCTCGCGCAGCAGGTTGAAGTTCTGCATGTTGCGCGCGCCCACCTGCAGGATGTCGACGTAAGGCAGCATCAACGGGATCTGGGAGATTTCCATGACCTCGCTGATCACCAGCATCTTGTATTTTTCGCCGGCCTCCTTGAGCAGCTTCAAGCCTTCTTCGCCCATACCCTGAAAAGAGTATGGCGAGGAGCGCGGCTTGAAGGCGCCGCCGCGGAGGACGCGTGCGCCGGCTTGGGAGATGACTTCAGCGGTCGAGAACAGCTGCTCGCGCGATTCCACCGAGCACGGGCCGGCCATCACCACAACCTGTTCGCCGCCAACGGTCAGGTTGTTGGGCAGCTTGACGATGGTGCCCTGGGGTCGGAAATTCTTGGCCACCAGCTTGTAAGGCGCGCTGATGCGGTGAACGAGATGGACGCCGTCGAGGACCTCGAGGTCGCGCGTATCGAAGTCGTTGCGCGCGCCGACCGCCCCCAGCACGGTATGGCGCTCGCCGGTGGAGCGGTGGACGGAAAAGCCGAGCGAGACAAGATGCTCGATCACATTTTGAATCTGCTGCTCGGAGGCGCCTTCCTGCATGGTGACAATCATAAGAAAATAGCTTTTAGCTCTTAGCTGCTAGCTCCACCTTCTTAATTCGGCGATATCGTAGGCAAGTTACCGCCACCCTCAATCGTTAACTTCAGCCTCCAGTTCGGTGTCGCTGGCGCCGGCCTTGGGCTTGGGGACAAATTCTTCCTTCTGAATCTTGCGCATGACGTCGATGAGGCGCTCATAAATCATAGTCAGGTCGCGGTCGGCGAGCGGACCGGGATTGGCGCGGTGCACGTTCTCGTAGATTACCTTCTCGCGCTCGGGCTCGTAAACCGGCTGATTAGTGCCGCGCTTGAGCCGTCCGATTTCCTGCGCGTAGCGGGCGCGCTGGTTGAGCAAGTCCACCAGCTTGCGATCGAGTTCATCGATTTTGTTGCGCCAGTCGGAAATATCCATAACAGCTCTAAGCTTTTTGCTCTCAGCCGACAGCTCTGAGCGGGAGCTGCGCTAACCGATTGCATGCCAGATTAACAGATTACGTCTTCGACTACAGGTTACGCGTGCGGGCGGGCAGCGGGGAAGCCGTCGCCTGCCCGGTCGCGGAACTGGAAGAAGCCTGGTTGCCGGATGCCGACAGTTGCCGGATCAATTCTGCCACAGCTTGCGGCGCTTTACCCTGCGGAGTGGCTTGTTCGATGGCTTGAACGATGGCGCTGCCGACGACAGCGGCGTCGGCGAACTGGGCCACTTCTTTCACATGTTCCGCGGTGGAGATGCCAAAACCCACGGCGATGGGCAGGCGGGTAAAACGGCGCAGGCGCGCGACCAGTTGGCGCGCGTCGACAGCAAGTTCCTGGCGGGTTCCGGTGACGCCGGTCCGCGAGACAGCGTAGAGGAACCCGGTGGAAAGCTCGGCGATGAGCTTCAGGCGGCGATCGGTCGAGGTCGGCGCAGCCAGAAAGATGGTGGCGAGATGACGGCGGCGCATGCAGCGCAGATACTCCGCGGCTTCTTCGACGGGCAGATCGGTGACCAGAGCGCCATCGAGTCCGGCGTCAGCGGCGGCGCAACAGAAGCGCTCCAGGCCGAAGCGCAAGATCGGGTTCAGATAAGAAAAGACGATGAGGCCGGCGGCGGGGCGCTCTCTCCGCACTTCTCTCGCCAAATTCAGCACGTCGCTGAGGGTCGTGCCGTTTCGCAATGCGCGTTCGCTCGCCCTTTGAATTACAGGACCATCGGCCACCGGATCGCTGAACGGCACGCCGAGTTCAATCACGGCGGCGCCGGCGTCGATGGCGGCGAGCGCAATGTCCTTGGTGGTAGCAAGACTTGGATCGCCACAGGTGATGTATGCAATGAGACCGGGACGCGATTGGAATTCCAGGGGCATTCGGCTATTTTTTTTTGCCTCCCTATGGGACTTGCTGTGTTAAGCCGTGCAAAGCCGGCCCCCAATCAAAATCACCCGATGGATAGGTTTTCCTGCAGGATTCCCATGTCCTTATCTCCACGGCCGGAGATGTTGACGACGAGGATTTCCGATTTCTTCATTTTCGGCGCGCGTTTCAGGCATTCGGCGACGGCGTGGGCCGACTCAAGGGCCGGAATGATGCCTTCGGTGCGGGCAAGCAGAACACAGGCTTCGAGTGCCTCCTTGTCGTCGGCGGAGACGTATTCGGCGCGTCCGATGTCTTTCAGCCAGCCGTGCTCGGGACCGACGCCGGGATAATCGAGCCCGGCGGAGACGGAGTGGGTGGCGGCGATCTGGCCGGCATCGTCCTGAAGTACGTACGAATAGGTTCCCTGCAAGACGCCGGGAAAGCCGCCATGGAAGCGGGCTGCGTGTTCGCCGAGGGCACAGCCGCGTCCGCCGGCTTCGACCCCAATCAGGCGCACGCGTTTATCGTTCTTTTTCACAAACTCGTAAAAAATTCCCATGGCATTGGAGCCGCCGCCGACGCAGGCGATGATGGCGTTGGGCAGCTTCCCCGTCGCGCGGCGGATCTGAGAGCGGGTTTCGCGGCCTATGACGGACTGGAAGTCGCGCACCATGGTCGGATAAGGATGCGCGCCGAGCACGCTGCCCAGCAGGTAATGCGTGGTGCGGACATTGGTGACCCAATCGCGCATGGCTTCGTTGATGGCGTCCTTCAGCGTGCGCGAACCGGAGCTGACGCCGCGAACTTCGGCCCCGAGGAGGCGCATGCGAAAGACGTTCAACTCCTGGCGGCGCATGTCCTCGGTTCCCATGTAGACGACGCATTCCAGACCAAACAGCGCGCACACGGTCGCGGCAGCAACGCCATGCTGGCCGGCGCCGGTTTCCGCAATGATGCGGCGCTTGCCCATGCGCACGGCCAACAGCGCTTGTCCCAGACAGTTATTGATTTTGTGCGCGCCGGTATGGAGCAGGTCCTCGCGCTTCAGGTAAATGCGCCCGCCGCCAAGCTTCCCGGTAAGACGCCGGGCAAAAAAGAGCGGGGTGGGGCGCCCTGCATACTGCTTTTGAAGGTACTCGAGATCGCCCTGGAATTTCTTGTCGCGACGAGCGCGGCCGTAAGCAGTTTCGAGTTCATCGAGCGCGGCCACGAGGGTTTCCGGAACGTAGCGTCCCCCGTAGAGACCGAAGCGGCCGGAAGTCTGGGTCACGCGTTTGGCAGTTGTAGACACAGTCACAATCGCTAGTCAGGAGCCAGGAGTCGGTTCACTATCGCGTACTGCAGACACAAAGGCGCGGACCTTTGCCCGATCCTTGATGCCAGGGGAAGCTTCGACACCGGTGCAGACATCGACTCCCCAGGGTTTCAGAATGCGAACTGCTTCGGCAACATTCGCCGGCGAAAGGCCACCAGCAAGAATGACCGGTGTGCGCTGCGCAAGGGCCGGAACGAATTCGGCGGCGCGCTTCCAGTCGAAGCTGACCCCGGTGCCGCCGCGAACGAGTTCCGTGCCCTGGCCCATGCAGGCAACGCGGAGCACGGCGGAATCGAGCAGGATGCCATCCACCACGCCAGCGGAGTCGAATTCGCCGAGCGCGGCTTCGGCGCCCGGCAACACAGAGACGGCCTTGAAGACGCGCGTGCGAGCGCGGCCGTCACCGCCGCGGCGAAGGTTGCGCGCGAAATCAGGAGTCTCATCGCCGTGGAGTTGAATGATGTCGAGGCCGACTTGGCGGGCGATGGTTTCCACTCGTTCCGCGGATTCGTTGGCAAACACGCCGACCTTTTCGATGTCCCGGGGCAGGGCGGCAGCAATTTCGTGCGCGGCCTCCGGCGTTACGCGGCGTGGGCTGGAGGCGAAGACAAAGCCGACAGCATTGGCGCCGGCGTCGACTGCGGCAAGGGCGTCGTCGAGAGTGGTAGTGCCGCAGATTTTGATCCAAATCATAAAAACAGTAGCAGGGGCGAGTAGCCAGACGTCAGGAGTTATGAAAAATCATGGTTGAGCACTAATCACCGGAGATTGCGGTTTAGATTCCACCGATTTCGCCTCCGCCAGCAATTGTTTGAGAGCTTCGCCGGGGAACTCGGCGCGCATGAGCGATTCGCCGATCAAAAAAGCTTCATAGCCGGCATCGCGAAGGCGGCGGATGTCGGTGCCGGATCCGATGCCGCTTTCCGCCACTTTGAGCACGCCGGGAGGAATGTTTCGGCCCAGCCGTAGCGCGGTATTCAGGTCCACTTGGAAGGTGCGCAGGTCGCGACTGTTCACCCCGATGATGTCGCAGCCAAGGTCGAGAGCGCGGCCAAGTTCGTCTTCGTCGTGGACCTCGCAGAGCACGTCGAGCGAGAACTCGCGGGCGACCGCGTGCAGGCGGCGGAGTTCCGTCGCGGTAAGCGCAGCGACGATCAGCAGCACCGCGTCGGCATGATTGGCGCGCGATTCCAGCAGCTGAAATTCGTCGATGATGAAGTCCTTGCGCAGGCAAGGAAGGTCCACGGCGGCAGAAGCCTCGCACAGGCAGGCGAGCGAGCCTTGAAAATATTCTTCGTCAGTGAGGACGGACAGGGCGGCGGCACCGGCGGAAGCAAGTTGGTAGGCCAGGTCGCAGACATGGAAGCTGCCGCGGATCACCCCGCGCGAAGGCGAGGCTTTCTTTAATTCCGCGACCACGGCGGGAGCCCCGGCAGCAGCGCGGCGCACTGCGGAAGCGAAGCCGCGAGGAACGTGTTCAGCGGCGCGGCGAGCCAGATCGGCGCGGTTGGCCAGAGGCTTGGCGGAAGCGACACGCCGGCGCGCCGAAGCTACGATCTGGTCCAAGGTCGTGGGCATCGTGAACCATTGATTATAGCTGTTGGCTGGTAGGCGAACCGGGCAATTCAAAGTCGGGTAATTCTGGAATTGCCGGATCCGCGGGCGATGTTTCCCGCCTCACATGGCCCGCAACATATCTTCCAAGCCTGCCCAAGGTCAGTCGTGGTCGTGCTGATGTTCGCCGCCGGCGCGGCCAGTGGGCGCGCTCATCTGGATGGCGCCACCGAGTTCCTTCTGGGCAGCGGCGGGCAGCTTGTCGGCATTCTTCAACAGCCAGCTGACCTGCCATAGTTGCGTTTCCGAGAGCGAAGGTTTGAAGGCAGGCATACCGGTCAGGCGGATGCCATTGGCTACCTTCCAGTAAGTTTCGCCGGGAGGATCGTCGGTGACGCCGTGTCCTTTAAACAGCTGCGGCGGCTTGGGGTACTCGCCCTTGGCAACCGGGCTTTGCTCGCCGCCGGGAAGACCGTGGCAGACGGCGCAATTCATTTTGTAGGTGGCGGCGCCGGCCAGGTAAGTCGCCTCGTCGGGCTGGAAGGGGGCATTCTTCGGCGCTTCCTTGTCCACGCGCGCGTTGAGTGCCTTGTTGGCCATGGCTGTTTCGAACGGCATGGCTTGGGCGGAAGTGGCGACCGGCGCATAACCACCAGCAAAGTAGATGTACGCACCGGCGGCAAGGACGAGCAGGGTGATGATCACGCCGAAGATAAAGCCTTTCATTGTTCTTCTCCGAGAACGACGGTCAAACCGTTACCAGCTATTTTTTTTTCATGAACCGGTAGCCGATGATCATTTTCAAAATCAAGCGGTCGGTCGAACGTGTCGTGCCTACCCCGGCGCCGGCATTGAATTCCCAGTTCGGCGACAAATTCAAATCCACGGTCGGAAAAATCTGCTGCTGTTGCTCGGCGAGGGGATCGAAGTTTCCGATCGGCCCGAGCGAACCATAGTATTCCAGGCCCACCGCCACCTTCCGGGTCAGGTCATAACTGAACTTGACGTTGGGCGAGAAGTCGAAACCCTTGTTTGCATTCACTCCGACCAGGGATTTCCCAATCGTCGGATTGAAGGCAAGGTACCAAGGGCCAATTTTTTTGTCCACAATAGGCCGTATTTCGAGGGTCCACGTATCCAGGGAAATGATGCGGCGCTGCCAACCGAATTCGGTGGAAAGGCTCACACCCACCGGCCAACGCCACGATTCCGGAACACGAACGCGCGGGCGGATGTGGGAACCGACGTATTCCCATCCGTAGCCGGAATGGGCATAGGTAAAGATGTAAAACCCGGTTTCCATCCAGTTCGTCCAGCCGTGAGTGATTTCAATCGTTTCGTGCAGGGCATGGTCGGTGGGGCGAAGGCCTTGCTGTGACGCCCCCCCGATCGGGGTGAAGTTGGTGTGGAACTCGACCATGGTCGCGCCGGGCTCAACAGTGTCGGAGGCATATACCTGGATTTCATAATTATCCTGCGCCAGCGCCGGAAAACAGAGGCAGAGCGCGGCAACAGCAACGAGCAGGAGTCGCGACATGGTCATGGATTCGATGTGGCTAAGGCTTGCGAGTTGCCCGATTTTGCGGGCGCCAGTAGGTTGTGGCAAGTTCGCGCGCCCATGCAGGCTCGCGAATTTCGCCGCGCGCACCCATGACCGACATCCAGGGCTTGATGTCGAGAACGGGAGTGCCGTCGATGGCGTCGAGGTCTTCCACCACGATAGCGAGACCCTGGACGCTGACCAGGCGGCAGACCGTGGACCCGATACGGCTGGGGCGCATGCGGGCGCGCTGGCCGAAGATGCCGACCTCGGGCCAGTCGGCTCGATTGCGTGGGTGCCGGGCGGCAGTGACAATTTCCGACTCATCCAGCTGGTGGAAGTAGAAGAGGATTTCGACGTGGGAAAAGTCCTGCAAGCCACGCAACGATTCAGCGGTGAAGCGCGCGGCATCGAGCTCGATGCGCGCGGTGAGCCCGCCGAAAACTTCGTCGAGGGGCTCGCGGATCGCGGAGTGGACGGTGGCGATGGGGATAAGGGTGATGTTCATTGGCGTTCTCAATGCCCGGTCTCTGTGTACAAGACCCAGATTGCTCGCGGCTAAGCCCCTTGCAATCGCAATCAATAAGCGGACGGCCTGCTCGTCGCGAGGGTCTGTGCTACAGCTCAGCTTACGGCGTTCCCGGCTAGCGCCGCCGCGTAGAGCCGGTGAAAATGATAAAGGCCCTGCTCCTGCTTGACACTGTAGCGGCCTCGGGAATAGCTGCGGGACTTCAGATTGCGGTACACGACCTCGCAGATGTGTCCATCCTCGCTTTGAATTTCATCGCTGAAGCGGAAAGTGCTTTCCGGAGCCCCGGTGCTCATTAGCTCGGGCGGGAAGAACCACGCAAAGATAGCGACGCAGCGCTCCGGGCCCAGGGGCAGGACGATGTTGAGTGACATATTGTCGGGATAGCAGTTCAACATCCAGTTGGGAAAAATCCAGTAATACTCCGCGGCCAGATCGCCGCGAGATTGCGCGTAGCGGCGCGAAACGCCCGACTCGTTCTCCGGGCCGCGAATGGGCGACGACTGCAGGGAGTGGCGCGGGAAGATGGCGGTCACGTACTGGCTGTAGTCAAGCTCGCGATTCAGGCTGGGGTGCACGGAAGGAAGGTGATAACCCTCAAGATAGTTGTCGATGTAGACCTTCCAGTTGCACTCCATGACGTAGTCGTGGCGCTTGTAGAACCGCATGTGCGAGAAATCGAACTTGGCGGCCTGCGCGGGGAGTTCGCCGAGCGCGGTGAGCAGCGGTTCGGCGCCGGGATCGAGATTGACGAAGACGAGGCCTTCCCATTCAGCGGCGGGGAAGGAGCGAAGCGCGAAGTCGGAGTGCGAGAACTCGCAGGCGCCTTCCATCTCGGGTGCATTGAGAAGCTTTCCCTCCAAAGAGTAGGTCCAGCCGTGGTAGCCGCAGCGAAAGACCTTGCGCGATCCGCAATTCTCGGCAACCGGACCGGCTCGATGCCGGCAAACGTTGTAGAAACCGCGCAGGCTGCCGGAAGAGTCGCGGGTAATCAGAAGCGGTTCGCCGCCAAGGTCGAAGGTGAAGTAATCGCCGGCAGCAGCGACCTGCTCGCGCCATCCCACGCACTGCCAGGTGCGCCAAAAGAGACGCTCGCACTCAAGGCGGTAGATGGCGGGGTCAAAATAATGCTCTGACGAAAGCGTGTAGGCACGCTCAATGCCGGGCGCGATCTCCGCCGCCTTGACGCTGTCCGACATCTGCGGATAACCTCCGGACTCATTATCCGGTTTCCAG
Organism: Terriglobales bacterium; assembly: GCA_035691485.1. Taxonomy (NCBI): domain Bacteria; kingdom Pseudomonadati; phylum Acidobacteriota; class Terriglobia; order Terriglobales; species Terriglobales bacterium. Next base: position 10,275 of record DASSIZ010000103.1, on the reverse strand, counting down.
TTTCGAGTTGCCAGACAAAGCAGGGCCGGGCGAGGTGCGATTGCAACCCGCGAAGCAGGAAACGGCCGGGCTGGTGCGCGGGCTTTCAGCATGGGATGGCGTGCTGCTGGTGATCGGCGGGGTCATCGGCAGCGCGATTTTTCTTGTGCCCAAGGATGTGGCGGCAGCGGCGCCCGCGCCGCCGCTATTTCTGGGGCTGTGGGTGGCCGGGGGAGTGCTGGCGCTGATGGGCGCGCTGGTATTTTCCGAACTGGGAGCGATGTTTCCGGAAGCCGGCGGCCAGTACGTGTACCTGCGCGAAGCTTTCGGCGACCTGGCGGCGTTCCTCTACGGCTGGCTCATGTTTGTCGCGGGCAACACGGGCGGCATCGCCACTATTGCGGTCGCCTTCGCCGTTTACCTGGGCAAAGTAGCGCCGCCGCTGCAGGCGGGAATCGCGGTGGTATCACTGCCCGGACTGGGGTGGAGGTCCGGCCATCTTGCGCAGACATCGTGGGCATTGACGCGTGGCGACGTGGTGGCGTTGGCGGCCATAGTCCTGCTGACCTTGATCAACGCGCGCGGATTGCGTCCGGCGGTACTGCTGCAAAACGTGACCACGTGGATGAAGTACGCGGCGATGGCGGCGTTCATTGTCCTCGGATTCGCGGTGGGCAAAGGCTCGTGGTCGCACTTCCGGATGAGCGGTATGCAGGAAGCGCTGGCTGGCGGGGTGAGCCCTTTCCTGTCGGCCATGGGAGTGGCTTTCATCGCCGTGATGTGGGCGTATGAAGGCTGGGTATATGTGGCCTGGGTAGCGGGTGAGATGCGCAGGCCGGAGCGCACGGTGCCGCGCGCTCTGATCGCGGGCGTCCTCAGCGTGACGCTGATTTATTGCGCTATCAACGCGGCATACCTGTACGCGCTGCCCACCACGAGCATAGCGACCCAGGAGGCGATCGGTCAGGCGGCGGCGCAAGCCTTATTTTCGCCGGTGGTGGCGTTCTGGCTGACGGCCGTAATTGCGATTTCCTGTTTCAGCGCCACCTCCAGCAATATTCTTGCCGGGGCGCGTATTTCCTACGCCATGGGACACGACGGGCTGTTCTTCCAGCGCATGGCGAACGTTCACCCCAGATATCGGACGCCGGCGTTTGCGCTGGTCGCGCAGGGCGTGCTCGCCTGCGTGTTTGCTCTCTCCGGAACCTACGACCAGTTGTTCACCTACACCGTGTTCGGAATGATCCTCTCCTACGCGGCGACGGTGGGCGCGCTCTTCGTGTTGCGGCGGACGCGGGCGGAAATTCCGCGTCCCTACCGCTGCTGGGGATATCCCTGGCTGCCCGCCCTCTACGTACTGCTGATTGCCGGATGGCTGGCGAACACCACCTTCGAGCGGCCCAAGGAGGCGGTCTCCTGCATGCTACTTTCCGCCATTGGACTGCCGGGGTATTTCTATTGGCACAGATTGAAGCGCAGGTAGCGATGACCATCAACGAGTCCTACAAATCGTGGAAGTGACGTAAGGAATCGTGGCTATCGGGTGCGAGGAACCGGTATGACGAAAGCTCTAGGGCTGATTGGGCTGCTGATCGCGCTGGCGATCGGCTGGTACGTATACACGCAGCAGGCACAAACGGTTTCCTCGGCGGCGGGAGGCCCTACGCCGAAGGCCGCGATCGACGTGACCGGAGTGCGCAACGACCTGCTGTCGTTCGCCAATGCAGAGAAACAGCAATACGCGCTGGAAGGAAAATACCTGTCGCTGGATGAATTGCGGTCGAAGGGAACGGCGCTGCCGCAGGACCGCCGCGGTCCCTACAGCTATTCAGCGGAGGTCAGCGCGACCAGCTTCCGCATCACCGCCACCTATTCCGGTCCGGAAATGCCGGGCACACCGAAGTTGTTAAGCGTTGGCGAAACCATGCAGGTCGAAACGCAATAGGCAGGAAGTTTCAGGAAAGCAACTCTAGTACCGCACGCTCGACGTGGATCTTGGTGGTGTCGAGAAACGAAATGCCGGCGCGGTCCTGGACCTCGCGCAAAATCAGCGGCAGCTCGGTGCCGGCCAGAATGATCCCCTGGATGCCCTCGCGTTCCTTCATCTTCTCCACAATTGCGAACAATCCGTCGCGCGTCGCCGGAAGAAAAATATTCTTGAGCAGCTCGTGGATGTACTTGTCGTGAATGAACGCCTGTTCTTCATTGCCCGGAACCACCAATTCAATGCCGGCGCGCGCGAACACATCCGGGTAGAAGCGTCCGCGCATGGTGAAGCCCGTCCCGAGGAGCGCGAGCTTGGTGAGCCCGAGCCGCTGCGCCTCGCCGCAAGTCGCTTCGACAATGCTGATCAAAGGAATAGGCGACCCCCGCTGCACCGGGTCGAAAACTATGTGCGGCGTGTTGGCGGCGATCAGTGCAAAGTCGGCGCCCGCCCGGGCCAGAGCCTCAACCGCATCCGCAAGGTAGCCGGCAAGCTCGTCAAGCTTGTTGGCGTCGAGGAGGGAGATGCCATAGTCCACGTCGAGGCTGTTGATCAGAATGGCGGGAGACGCACCGGGGCGGCGCTCGCGGCAGGCAGCGAGGATGAAGCGGTAGTACTCGATCGTCGATTCAGGGCCGAGACCGCCGACAATGCCAAGGGTCTTCATGGCTTGGAGATTACCTTGGCGTACTCGAACAACGGCATGCCAAAGAAATCCGCGACACATCCGGTGCGCCGGTAGCCGTTGTTTTCGTAGAAGCGCATGGCGCGCTGGAGAGGCTCGGTGGTATCGAGCGTAATCCGGGTGCAGGACTGGCGGCGAAGCGCGGCCTCCGCGGTCTCGAGCAGCTGGGCGGCGACGCCCCGTCCCTGCCAGTCCGGCAGGACCGCCATGCCGCGCAGATGGCCCTCGCCGGAGGGCAGCGCCTGGCAGCCGATGGTTCCGACGATTTCTCCCGCTTCACTAACGGCCACGAACAGCGACATGGAAGCCATGCGATTTTGAATGGTATTCGCGTCGAGGACGGTGTCCCTGTATGCATTGGGGGTGTACCGGGCGCGGTAAGGTTCGAATGCGGAGGCCAGACAGGCGAGGATGGCGCCGGCATCGGCAGCGGTGGCGCGACGAATTGAGAACGGCGTGTCAGCCATCGCGGCCTGCACACGCGAGGGCGCGTGCCTAAAATTACTGGTGAACGTGCGGGCTTTGCGCCGGGTTGCGGCGATGTCTCCCGGTGCTGGCGGCCTTGCCGATTTTGACGTCGAAGGCAACCGGAAGCTGTCCCGGCGGATAGCAGGCGCGATCATCGCAGGCTTGGTATTTCAGCAATCCCTTCACACGATAGGTGCCCGGCGGCGTGGTGCGCGCGGCGCGTACCAGCGCCGAGACGGCGAAGTCGCCAGTGTAAACGTTCAGCTTTTCTCCCGGGGAAAACGGGAAGCTGCGGTCTTCTCCCGGGGGATAGGTGGTGGCTACATAAATGTTTGTCGGCGGACTGACACTGAGAGCGGTTGGGATGAGCAACTCGGAATTCGGCTTGTTGGAATTAATGTGATAGCCGGGCGTGACGCGGAATGGAAGCTCGACGGTAGCGGATTTTCCCGCTGGAATGGTGACCTTCGTGACCGGAGCCGCGGTGACACGCTGCGTAGCCGGTGGCTTGGATTTTTCGACCTGGGAAAACCCTGAGGACAAGAGGAGCAACGCGGCGCAAGCGGGAAGAAGCGCTCTCCGGACACTCGCCTTGAAAGCAGGTGCGACCCAACCATGACCATTCATCAGCGAGCTGCTCCCGCGGCCGGCGCGGTATTTTGAGCGACGGCAGGTCCCTGATTCAACGCGGCGCGCACGTTGTCTTCAATTTCCTTGTGGCTCACCAGCCCAAAAACCCGGGTCACGATTTTGCCGTCTCGGCCGATGTAGAAAGTGGTGGGCAGCGCGTCAACCCCGCCATACTGATCCGCAACCTTATCGTTCCCGAGCAGCACGGTGTAATTGAGGCCCATCTCCTTGGCGAACTTGGCCACCGCATCGTGAGCATTGCCTTCATCCATGGCCACGCCTACGACCTGTAATCCCTGCGGCCCGTATTGCTTCTGCAGATCGACAAACCACGGCATCTCTATTTTGCAAGGCGGGCACCAGGTGGCCCAGAAATTCAGCAATACCGCCTTGCCGCGCAAGTCGGCGAGGCGAACGTTGCGGCCCTCGAGGTCCACGAGTTGAAAATCGGGCGCGGGACGGCCCTTCACATTGTTGTTGCTGCCCGAGATGGTCGCGCCCGGGGTTTGCGGCCTGGTCAGGTGCTTACCGGCGATCAGCATGCCGGCGATGACGAGCACGACGACAACGATGACGGTGGCGTCGCGCCTCACGCCGCTGGATGACGCCGCAGCCTGTGGAGGCGGCGGGACGAGTCCCGGGCCACGTTCTTCTTTCGTATCCGACGGGTTGGTTGACGGTTGATTCAATTACGACCTCATTACAACGCAAAACGGTTCAGAAATGACAGATAACCGGAGAGCACGGTGAAGCGCCCGGTCAGCACCAGGGCGCCGATCACGATCAGCAGAACGCCGCTGACCACTTCCACGGCGTGCAGGTGGCGACGGAAACGGCTGTAGAAGGCAAGGAAGCGATCGACGCCGAGCGAAGTCAGCAGAAAGGGGACGGCCAGGCCGGCGGAATAAACCGCCAGCAGCGCCATGCCCTTGGCGACCGTTTCCTCGGCGGCGGCCAGCGTCAGGATGCCTGCCAGGATGGGGCCAATGCACGGCGTCCAGCCGAAGGCGAATGCAAAGCCGACCAGAAAAGCGCCCAGGGGCGAACTTCCGCCCTTCACGTCATGCATGCGCTTGTCGGCATAGAGCGCTTTGATCTTCAGCAACCCCGTAAGGTGCAAGCCGAAGACGATGATGACGATGCCGGCAACGAATGTCAGGTCGCGGCGAAAGCGGCCCAGGACTTGACCCAGGACTGTCGCACCCGCCCCCAGCAGGATGAAAACGATGCTGAAGCCGAGAATAAAGGTGACGGAGTGGAGCATGACCGTGCGCAGGGCGCGACGGTTGTCCTGGTTTTCCAGGGTTCCCGCGCCGGCGCCGGAAATCAGCGAAACATAGCCGGGCACCAGCGGCAGCACGCATGGCGACAGAAACGAGAGTAGGCCCGCGATAAACGCCGCGATGGGAAGGGGTGTTCCGGACACGTAGACTATTTTACCTTTCCTGCTGATTCGATGTGCAAAGAAGCAGGGCGTTACAAAAGTCGCAGGGGGTGGCTGGTAGCTCGGTCATAGGTTCATGCCAAACAACCGCCGCCCAACTCCAACTATCAGCTACCAACGTCCAAACGGGACAAGTTTTCATCTGTATAACCATGGCCCAGATTGAACGCAGGCTGGCGGGCAACGTGTCCGGCGACTTTTACGTGGACGAGAGCTGCATTGATTGCGATGCCTGCCGGCAGATTGCGCCTGCCGTGTTTCGCGAGGACGGCGAGCATTCGGTGGTGTTCCACCAGCCGAGCGATCCCGGACAACTGCATCGGGCGCTGATGGCGCTCGTGGCGTGCCCGACGGCCTCGATCGGCACGGTGTCGCACCGCGATGCGCGGCAAGGCGTGGAGGCGTTTCCCACCCATGTCGTGGATAACGTGTATTTCTGCGGATTCACAGCCGAATCGAGTTTTGGCGCCTGGGCATACTTGGTGGTGCGTCCGGAGGGCAACGTGCTGGTGGACTCCCCACGGTTCACCGCACCACTGGTGCGCAGGATGGAAGAAATGGGCGGGGTGAAACTCATGTTCCTGTCACACCAGGATGACATCGCCGACCACGCGAAATTCGCCGCCCACTTCCATTGTCCGCGGATCATGCATGAGAGCGATGGCGCAGCACGGCGCGGCATCGAGCAAGTAATTGCGGGCGCCGATCCGGCGCGAATTGATGATGACCTGCTGGTTGTGCCGACGCCGGGACACACGCGCGGGCACCAGGTACTGCTCTACCGCGACAAGATTCTGTTTACCGGGGATCACCTGGCATGGGACCCGGACGAACAGACGCTGACCGCATTTCGCGGCGCCTGCTGGTACTCCTGGGCGGAGCAGACGCGATCGATGGAGCGCTTGTTGGAGTACCGGTTCGAGTGGGTGCTCCCGGGTCATGGACGGATCGGACAGGGGAGCGCGGAGACGATGCACCGCCACCTGGAGCGTTGCGTGCACTGGATGAAGGCGAGTGGCTAGCGTGTCGCGCTAGTCTGCGTTAACGTTTTCGTTCTCGAAGATAGCCGGCTTGACGTCGTCGATGGCAACGAAGTCGGTGGGATACTCGCCGGTATAGCAGGCAGTGCAGTAGTTGGTCTGCTCGCCTTCGCCGCAGGCCGTTTTCAATCCTTCCAGCGACACGTAAGCGAGGGAGTCGCCGCCGATGAACTGGCGGATTTCTTCCACGCTCTTGTTGGCGGCTATCAACTGCCGCTTCGACGGAGTGTCCACGCCGTAATAGCAGGGCGAAATGGTCGGTGGGCAGGAAATACGCATGTGGACTTCGCGGGCGCCGGCATTGCGGACCAGGCGCACGATCTTGCGGCTCGTCGTGCCGCGAACGATGGAATCATCGATCAGGACGACGCGCTTGCCAGCGAGCACGCTGCGCACCGGGTTGAGCTTGAGCTTGACGCCGAAGTCACGGACCCGCTGCTCGGGTTCGATGAAGGTACGCCCGACGTAGTGGCTGCGGATGAGTCCGACCCGGAAAGGTAAGCCGCTTTCGGCCGCGTACCCGATGGCGGCGGGCACACCCGAGTCCGGCACCGCGACAACGATGTCGGCATCGACGGGCGCTTCGCGGGCAAGCTGGCGGCCGAGGGCTTCTCGGCTGTCGTTTACCGTGCGGCCAAAAACAAAACTATCAGGGCGCGAGAAGTAAACGTGCTCGAAGATGCAGGCCGACTGCGGTGCCGCGGGTGCGTAGAAACGAGACTGGATTCCCTCCGGACCGACCACCACCAGTTCGCCCGGCCTGACGTCGCGCTCAAAGGTGGCGCCGATCAGGTCGAAAGCAGTGCTCTCCGAGGCGAAAGCAACGGCGTCGTTCACGCGCGTGCCGCTGGCCGGAATGCGCCCCACGGAAAGCGGACGAAAGCCGCGCGGGTCGCGGGCGGCGAAGATGCGGTCGCGAGTCAGAATGACCAGGGAAAAAGCGCCATCAATGCGGCGGAGCGCGTCGGCGATGGCGTCGGGCAGCGCCTGCTCGCGGGAATGCGCGATCAGGTGCACGATGACCTCGGTATCGCTCGTGGTCTGGAAGATGGAGCCTTCGGATTCTAGGCGCGCGCGAATGTCGCTGGCATTGACCAGGTTGCCGTTGTGCGCGACCGCGATCATGCCCTTGTTGCAGTCCACCCGAATAGGCTGCGCGTTGAGCAGGGCGGAGTCGCCGGTGGTCGAATAGCGCGTGTGTCCGATGGCGAGCGCCCCCGGAAGTCCGGCGAGCACGGCCGCGGTAAAGATATCGCCTACCAGGCCCATGGCGCGGTGGACACGAATGTTGGAGCCGTCGGAAGCAGCGATGCCGGCCGATTCCTGCCCGCGGTGCTGCAGAGCGTGCAGGCCAAGATAGGCGAGGGTCGAGGCTTCGGGATGGCCGTAGATGGCGACCACGCCACACTCTTCGCGGAATTTGTCCAAAGCAGCCATTCGCTTTTAGCTCTTAGCCTTTAGCTCTTCTGCAAAATCTCCGGCACCAGGCGCTCTTCGGTTTCCGAGTGCAGCGCGCGTTCTAAAGTGTGCTCCCAGGCATCTTTCAACCGTGAAACCGGCGCCGACACCACGACCTGGCCATCCACAACAATTTCCAGATTTTCAGATTGCGTGATGCCGATCGGGAGAGCAGCCACACCACATTTTACCGCCATTTCTTTGATTCTCGGCACATTCTCGCGGATACAGGAGATCACGATCCGGCTGGCATCCTCGCCGAACAACACGTACTCGGGATGGAGGTCCTCGCTGCCCAGACTGTCGCGGCTCAGGTCCAGGCGGGCGCCGATTTCGCGCGGGAAGCACGACCGGGCCAATGCAACCGCAAGACCGCCATCGGAGCAGTCATGCGCGCTTTCAACCAGTCCCTGTCCGATAAGCTCGATGATGCAGTCCTGCACCGCTTTTTCCTTTTCCAGTTCCAGCGCCGGCGGGAAGCCCCAAACCTCGCCCAGGATTTCTTTTGCGTACTCGGAGGAGCCGAACTCAACTTCGGCGTCCACCGCGTCGCCAGGTTCGGAGCCGCGGAGCAGAATGATGGCGCAGCCGGTATCGCGGAAGTCGTGGGTCATGCCGCGATCGACATGATCGATCAGGCCGACGATGCCAACCACCGGCGTGGGATAGATTCCCTCGCCCAGGGTTTCGTTATAGAAGCTGACGTTGCCGCCGGTAATGGGGGTTTCCAGTTCCTCGCATGCCTTGGTGATGCCGTCCACGACCTGCGAGAACTGCCACATGATGTGCGGCTTCTCCGGGTTGCCGAAGTTGAGGCAATTGGTGGCGCCGATGGGACGCGCGCCGGCACAGGCAACATTGCGCGCCGCCTCGGCGACAGCGTGCATGGCGCCCAGCTTGGGATCGAGCCAGCACCAGCGTCCGTTGCCGTCGAGCGACATCGCCAGGCCCCGTTCGGTGCCCTTAACGCGAATCACGCCGGCATCGCCGCCGGGCCGCTGCGTACCCACCAGTTGAACGTAGCTTTCGTACTGCTCCGTGATCCCGCGCTTGCTGCAGATGTTCGGCGACGCCAGCAGCCGCTCCAAGTTCGCCGTCAAATCTTCTTCCATGCCGATGCGCACTCGCTCTGGAATCTCGCGCGCCACCGGCACTTCCCACCTTTCCAGCGGACGCTTGTACAACGGCGCTTCGTCGGTGAGGGCGTCATTGGGAATATCGGCGACGATTTCACCATGATCGAGCACGCGCATGCGGCCGTCATTGGTGACGCGCCCCACGGTGGAAGCATCCAGCCCCCACTTGCGGAACACGGCGAAGACCTCTTCTTCCCTGCCTCTTTCCGCGACCAGCAGCATGCGCTCCTGCGATTCGCTGAGCATGATCTCGTAGGGAGTCATGCCGGTTTCGCGCTGCGGCACCAGGTCAAGTTCGATTTCCAGGCCAACCTGCCCGCGCGCGCCCATCTCGCAGGTGGAGCAGGTAAGCCCGGCCGCGCCCATGTCCTGGATGCCGACAACGGCTCCGGTTTCCATTGCCTCTAAGCACGCCTCCAGCAGCAACTTCTCCAGGAACGGGTCGCCCACCTGCACGTTGGGACGCTTCTGCTCGCTGGTCTCGCTGAATTCCTCGCTGGCCATGGTGGCGCCATGAATGCCGTCGCGCCCGGTTTTGGAGCCCACGTAAATCACCGGGTTCCCTTCGCCTGCCGCGCGCGCATAAAAAATCTTGTCGCGGCGTACGAGCCCGAGCGCGAAGGCATTGACCAGCGGATTCTGCGAGTAGCTGGGTTCGAATTTGGTTTCGCCGCCGAGGTTAGGGACACCGAAGCAGTTGCCGTAACTGGCGATTCCGCTCACGACGCCTTCCAGGATGGCGTGGTTGCGATGCACGGTCTTGAGATCGTTCTCGCCCTGAACCGGCCCGATGGGGCCGAAGCGTAGCGAATCCATCACGGCCACCGGCCGGGCGCCCATGGTGAAGATGTCGCGCAGGATTCCCCCGACGCCGGTCGCTGCGCCCTGGAACGGCTCGATGAAGGAAGGATGATTGTGCGACTCGATCTTGAAGGCGCAGGCCCAGCCCTCGCCGATGTCGAGAATGCCCGCGTTTTCGCCCGGACCCTGCACCACGCGGCGGCTGCGCGTCGGCAAGCGCTTGAGGTGCACGCGCGAAGACTTGTAAGAGCAGTGCTCGCTCCACATCACGCTGAAGATACCCAGTTCGGTGATGGTCGGCTCGCGTCCGCCGAGAAGGTGCTTGATCTTTTCGTACTCCTCGGGAGTGAGCCCGTGGTCGCGCACAATTTCCGAGGTGACGGCGGTAGGAACTGCGGTAGGCATATGGGAAATTCTATTGTCGCATGCGCGGCAGCCGCTGACCACGGATTGTTCAATCGTGAGCCCGCCGCTCTGTGTTGATATTGCCGACGACCAACGGCCAAAGAGCAAGCGCTGCTTCTATACTGCTGTTAATGAAATCGGTGATCGTAGGCACGGCCGGGCACATCGACCACGGTAAAACCGCTTTGGTTAAGGCGCTTACCGGGATTGATGCCGACCGCCTGGAAGAAGAAAAGCGCCGCGGG
>DASSIZ010000102.1 GCA_035691485.1 Terriglobales bacterium | reverse complement strand
CGGGGCGTGCTCTACTTCAATCCGGGCAGCGCCGGGCCCAGGCGCTTTCGCTTGCCGGTAAGTGTGGGAAGGCTGCGCCTCGCGGATGGGCGCATTCGGGGCGAGTTGATCAAACTACCGGCTTCCTGAAACTCCTCAGCGCTTGTAGCCGATCTTCCGCAGGAACGAGTGCCGTGCCCCTACGTCATCCGGCCCTTCGATGCCTTTCGGCGCGCTGCCGTCGATCACGCCCATGACGCCCGCGCCTTGGCCGCCGCGCGCAATTACCACCTCGACCGGATTCGCGGTCGCGCAGAAAATGTTGCATACCTCGGGAACGTTGCGCACCGCATGGAGAACATTGATGGGGAATGCGTTTCGGATCAGAACCACGAACACGTGCCCGGCGGCAAGAGCTCTCGCGTTCTGGATGGCAGCGCTGCGCAGCTCCTCGTCGTTGCCTTCGGAGCGCGTCAGGCACGGGCCGGAGCTTTCGTTAAACGCCAGCCCGAACTTCGCTTGCGGGACCGTGGTCGCGATGGCCTCGTAAACATCTTCCACCGTTTTTATGAAATGGGACTGGCCGATGATGATGTTGGCATCGGAAGGGAACTCCATGCGGACGGATTCCAGGTTGAGCATGAAAACCTCACTCATGGGACGAATTACAAATCTACGAATTGATGAATGAAGACCAGATATACGATGTGCAATTCGGCAATTCTACAATTCGCCATTTCCGCAATCGTATTTGTGCCACTCTGTCGCCTGCTCGTACTTGTGAGCCAGCAGTAGGACGCGCGCGTCGTCTCCGGGTGCGCCGGCAATCTGCAGTCCAATCGGCAAGCCGGCTCGCGAAAAACCGCAGGGCACCGAGATCGCCGGCAGTCCAAGGACATTGAACGGCCTGGTGTTGCGCAGCAGGATGAGTTCACGGCGGCGCAGGTCGTCAGGATTGACCTGTAAATCTGCCAGGGCGGGCGCGACCGCCGGCGAAGCCGGCGTGACCAGCAAGTCATAATCGGAAAATAAATCCCGCGCTCCTTTTCGCAGTTGGTCGAGTTCGTTGCGCTTCAGGATGTACTCCCGCGCCGTGACCGATTCACCGCGCTGCAGACGCCGCAGCGTTTCCGGCTGGTAGTGTTCGGCGTGGTCGCGGATGAACGACTCGTGATATGCGTACGATTCCGCCGCCTGTACGGTGCGGTCGGTATCAATCGGCAGACTGGCATCGCTCATCTCGTAGGTAAGCGTCTCCAGCACCTGCAGTGCATTGTTGATGGCGGCCGCGACGTCGGTTTCCAGGTCGTCGAAGAAAAACTGCCGCACAATGCCGAGCCGCAGCGAATGCGTTTCCTCCTCGAGTCCCTCGGCATAATCGACCTCCGGCAGCTCGCGGCTGGTAATGTCGCCGGCGTCGTATCCGGCGATGGCTTGCAGCACGAGCGCGGCATCGGCCACGCTGCGTGTCAAGGGACCAACGTGATCGTAGGACCAGGCCAGCGGAATCACGCCCCGCGCGCTCACCAGCCCATAGGTTGGTTTCAGGCCGACAATTCCGCAGCACGCCGCCGGAAGCCGGATCGATCCCGCGGTATCCGTGCCGATGGCGGCAAAGCACATGCCGGAGGCGACCGCTGCCGCCGCTCCCGACGACGAGCCTCCCGCAATGTGCTCCCGCGCCCACGGGTTGCGCACCGCGCCGTAATAGGAAACGACGCCGCTTCCGCCGTAAGCGAACTCATGCAGGTTGGTCTTTCCCAGCAGCACCGCGCCTTCCACTTTCAGGCGCCGCACCACGGTCGCGTCCTCGCTGGGCACGCGGTCCTGGAACAGCGCGCTGGCGGCGGTGGTGCGAACCCCTGCGGTGTCAATCAGGTCCTTGAGGGCGACCGGGATGCCATGCAGCGGTCCGCGATAGCGGCCGTTCGCGATTTCATCTTCCGCGACTCGCGCCTGCTGCAGCGCCCATTCGTCGGTGACGGTGATGAATGCATTCAGCGTGCCATCAAGGCGCTCCATGCGTTCCAGGCAGGCCCGCGTGAGTTCGACCGGGGAAATGGTCTTCTCGCGCAGCAACTCGGAAGCCTTCGTCAGGGTAATGTCGCAAAGCTCGGAGGCGGACGACATGCGTGGGGCAGTGTAAGGGTGACCGGTGGCCACTGGCTAGTGCCGAGTCAATAAGCACGACCGAGGGCTGCTCCAGGAGCGGCTAGTCCGCCGCGACCGCCGGTGAAGCCTCGGCCGGCTTGTAGTGCAATTCCAGGATCGTGCAATCGTCGCTGAGCGGCGTATTGCCGCAGAACGTCTTCACGCTGGAGAAGATGCTGTCATACGGGGTGGCGCTGTTGGCCGACTGCTCCAGGCGCTCGTCGCCGTAGAATTCGCCCTGCGCGTCTTCGGCTTCGGTGACTCCGTCGGTGACCATCACGAAACGTCCGTTGGCCGGAAGTTTCATCTTGGCGCACTCGAACTCCGCCCCCGCCAGCAGGCCCACCGGCACGTTGCTGGACTGCTTGGGCCGTTGGATCTGGCCGTCGGCGACCAGGACCGGCGGCACGTGCCCGCAATTCACGTATTCCAGTTCTCCATCCTGCTTCAGCCGGCACAGCAGCAGGGTGGCGTACTTTTGTCCCATCACCTTGCGGCAGAGGAACGCGTTGGCGGTGCTGACAATCTCGTCCAACGGCATGTTGGCGATCAATTGCGAATAGATCATGCCCTGCAGAATCGAGGCCAGCAGCGCCGCCGAAATACCTTTGCCGGACACGTCGGCCACCAGTACCGCCAGGCCCTCATCGGTCATCACCACGTCGAAGAAGTCGCCTCCCACGTCCTTGCAAGCCAGGTTGGTGGCGCGAATGGCGGCGAAGGGCACGTCGGGAATGGAAACCGTCATCAGCCGTTGTTGAATGGTGGCGGCGATGGTTAACTCCTGCTGGTAGCGCCGCGCTGCTTCTTCGGCCTGGACCAGGTGCGCGTTTTCCACCAAGGCAGCCGCTTCTGTCGCGATGGCGCGCAGGATGTCGTGGCTCACCGCCGACACATCGCGGGAAGCAAAGCGGCTGTCCAGGTAGAGCACGCCGCGGACTTGCGGCTGGGCGTCGGTGGTCGCCTTTTCCGCAAACTGTGTCTGTGTCCGGCGCAAGGGAATGGCGATGACCGTCCGCAGGTCATAGGCGATGATGCTGTTGCGGCCGGCAAGATCGCTGGAGCGGCTGGTGTCGCTCACCATGAATTCCGAAGCGGCGTTGGCCGCTTCTTCCAGGATGGAGCGCGAAATCGTGCTGTCGTCGGACAACTGTTCGCCTTTGGCGTTGCGCCCTGCCGCCAGGCGGAGATTGCCGTCGGCGCCGCGCAGAAAAACATAGCCTCGCTCCGCCTTGGTCAGCTTCAAAGTAGAATCCAGCAGCGTGACCAGCACGTCGGAGAGCACGCCGGTCGTGTTCAGCTTGCGCGCCGCTTCCAGGAACAGGCGGAGCTTCTCCAGGTCGGAACTGCCGGTCGAGGCCGGCAACATGGAAATCTGGCTGAGAAATTCGGCCGCCGAACTGGTGTGCGGCTTGTCCGGATTGAAAATTACGTAGGCGGCGTCGCGCGCCCCAAAATCGATCCGGTCGTTGGCTTCCAGCTTCTGCCGCTCGCGCCGAATCCCATTCACAAAGGTGCCGTGCCGGCTGTTCTGGTCGATGACGAAGTACTGTCCGTCTTCGAAAATGATCTGCGCGTGGTCGCGCGAGACCCGCGAATCCGCTATCACCAGGTCCTTGTCGGTCTTGCGACCAATGGAAAATGGCAGCCGCTCCAGCGTGATATTGCGCTGCTCCGCGCCTTCCACATAAAGCAGCGAGGGCGACGATGCAGTCGCCGGGGCGGGCGAGGTGGCCGACAGCGAAGACATGGCATATGCTCCTGTTGCGTTGAAAACCGGCGGACCTCACGACGGCCGGCTTGGCCGGAGTTGTTCAAAGCCTACTTCGTTCGGGGCCCGCTTGCAACTGTTAGAACGCCCCACCGCCGCCGCGGTCGCGAAATCCAACGCTCAGGTGGCGACCGGGACCGCCAGGGCCGCACCCCAATGACTCGGAAATGCTATGGAATCGCCCTTTGCGGGACCGGCATGCGGGATTTAGAATGCCACTCGCCTCCCGGCCAGCCAGTGCTTCCTTGAAGATTGTTATAATTGCGGTTGCAGTTAGTACGGTGCCTGCCTGTCGTATGGGCCGAGAACGTGCATCCTAATGCGAGGCAGCAGCTCGGATGACTGTTAAAAGGGGTAAGCCCAGAGTGCTGGTGGTTGATGATGAGCGCGTCATCGCCGATACACTGGCCATCATCCTCAACCAACATGGCTTCGATGCTGCTGCGGTTTATACCGGAACCGCCGCAGTGGAGCGCGCCCGCAGCGTCAAGCCCGACCTCATTATCAGCGACGTCATCATGCCCGACATGAACGGCATTGAGGCGGCCATCAGCATTCGCAAATTCCTGCCCGCCTGCAAGATCCTTCTGTTTTCCGGCCAGGCCGCCACCGCCGATTTGTTGGAGAGCGCCCGCGCCCAGGGACACGAGTTCGAGATCCTCGCCAAGCCCGTCCACCCTCAGGACCTTTTGGCAAAACTCCGGGGCTAGAGGGTCCATCAATTTTTCCGGATGTCAGCTCTCCGGATTGGGCAAATTCAGTACGTCGAGTCACTGCCTGCATTTCTGACAAAAAGAAAAAACCAGGCTGGTTCGCCCGGTTTTTTCCTACGCGGCTGGGATGTGGTTACACCCACGGCCGCAGGGACTGCGAGCACCGATGGTCTCGGTTCGGCCGGCTCGCCAGCCCGTCTAAACTTTTCATCGCCCTTTTCGGAACGAGGCGATGTACCGTCCATGCAAACTGAGGGCCAGACAGAATTTGAGCGTTTTCTTTAGAGAATTTGTGCAAGTCGCACAAAAATAAGGATGAAGTCGCGGCACTATATCGCTGCCTTCGCTGCTTTCATGGTGCGAAAGCGAACAAATCTTGCACATGGAAGGGAAATGATTGGGCCATCGCGACGTGAGATTGGCGCTCAAGCCCCGGCGTCTGCCTGTGCTTTAAATCTCGCGGCGCCCCTCGATGGACTTCAACATCGTCACCTCGTCGGCATATTCGATGTCGCTGCCGGCGGGAATGCCGGTGGCAATACGCGTCACCTTCACCCCTGGCCGCCGGATTTGCTGCGACAAGTAAACCGCCGTCGCCTCGCCCTCAACCGTTGGGTTAGTCGCCAGGATTACCTCGTCAACCTCGCCCGATTCAATTCGCCGCACCAGGTTGCCAACCCGCAGGTGCTCCGGCCCCACGCCGTGCAGCGGAGAAAGACATCCGTGCAGGACGTGATATACACCGTTGTATTGGCGTGTTTTTTCCACCGCCGCGATGTTCGTCGGTTCCTCCACCACGCACACCAGGCGTTGGTTGCGGGTAGGGCTGCTGCAATACGAGCAGGGATCGACGTCGGTGATGTTGTTGCAGACGGAGCACAGCCGCAGCTGCTCCTTGACCTCGCGCACGGCCGTTGCCAGCGCCTCGGCGTCTTCATCGCTGGAGCGCAGAATATAAAACGCCAGCCGCTGCGCGCTCTTGGCGCCTATGCCCGGCAGCTTTTTCAGCTCGTCAATGAGTCGAGCCATCGGCTCGGCGAACTTCGTCATAAAGAAAAATTGCGTAATCGGGCAAAGGACAAAGTAGAAGCAATCCCACTTTCCACTTTACCCGATTACACAATGCAATGTCAGAATGGCATTCCCATACCGCCCAGCATGCCGCCGACGGTGGATTGCATTTGCTCATCGATTTTGCGCACCGCGGCGTTTACCGCAGCCGTGATCAGGTCCTGCAGCATCTCGACGTCTCCGGACTTCACCGTTTCCGGATCGATGGTGATGGACAGCACGTTCTTTTGTCCATTCATCTTCACCGTTACCGAGCCGCCGCCGGAGGAAGCCTCCACCACCGTCTCTTGCATTTTGCGCTGCAGGTCGTCGTACTGCCGCTTGGCCTGCGACATCAGTTCCTGAAGCTGCTTTGGATTGAATCCGCCCATAAAACTGAGAACCTCGGTGCCTCAGTACTGCAGTGCCGGTTATCGAACGCTTCATCGCGCCGCGCGAACTCAGGTACTTAGATCCTATTTCTTCTCCCGGTGATCGATCACCGTCCGGATCTGCGCCCCAAACTTCTCCTGCATGCGCCGTACGACCGGATCGTCGGCTGCTCTGCTCCTCGCTCCCGGGCCGTTTGCGGGTCGCGGTGTTGCCGCGGTGCGCTGGTTCACGCCGTTTCCCCCCGCCGCTCCCAACACCCGCAGCTTGATCGGACGTCCCAGGACGCGGCTGGCCGCCGCTACTGTCGCCCGGCGCGCTTCATCGCTGAAGGCCATCTCCACCAGCGACTGCGGCATGCTGACTTTGATGACCAGCTCCGAGCCCTCGGCGCTGATTTCCACTATCGGCGTGCGCGAGTTCGCCCGCTCCAGCGCGTTCAAAACTTCGGCCTGCAGCGCTTCAGCCGAGACTTCCGCCGGCTCGGTCGCAATCGCAACCGCGGTCGCTGAGCTGGAAGTTTGCGCCTCCTGCGCACCCCGCTGCTCGACCACCGCCACCGGCATGGACGCATCGCATTGGGCCTTGGGCGAACGCGGCGTATCCCACTGCGGCGCCACTGCGCTCTTTCTCGACCGGTCGGCTTCAAACGGGGATGGGCGAGCGCCCGGCCCGCTCCCCGCCGGGGCAGCTGCGCGCGCAGGCTCTGACCGCGGAGACGGGGTCGTGCGCGCCGGCGCACCCGAACCGGGCTGCGCATCGCTCAGAATCTGCTCCAGCGGCAACAACCGTTGCGCGTGCACCAGCTTCAACAGGCTCAGCTCGAGATGAAACCGCTGCTCCTGCCTGTACCCAAGCTCGCCGTGCGTGCGCAGCATGATCTGCAGAAAGCGCGCCAGGTCTTCTTCGCTGAACTGCCCGGCAACCCGACCCACGCGCGCGCGTTCATCGGAGGAAATCTGCAGGAGCTGCGATTCCGCTCCCGCCACCTTGGCCACGGTGGCGTTCCGCAGGAAACGCACCATCTGCCGCGCGAAGTGCGCCGGGTTATGACCCTCGGTGAGCAGCCGGTCCACCTGGCGCAGCACCTCTTCCGCGGAATTGCGCGCCACCGCGTTCATCAGCTCTTCCAGGATTTCGGAGGGCACCGCGCCTACCAGTTGCCGTACCGTCTCCGCGGTCAGGTGCTGCCCGCAGCAGGCTATCGCCTGGTCCATGATGGAGAGAGCATCGCGCATCGAGCCGTCGCCCGCCTCGGCCAGCATGGCCAGGGCATTGTCGTCGGCCTGGATGTTTTCCTGGCCCGCAATGTCGCGCAGTTGCTGGATGATTTCGTTGAACCGAACGGCATGAAAGCTGAAATGCTGGCAGCGCGAGCGGATGGTCTGGGGAATGTCCTCCGGTTGCGTCGTAGCCAGCATGAAAATCACGTGCCCGGGCGGCTCCTCCAGCGTCTTGAGCAGCGCATTGAAAGCGGCGTCCGTGATCTGGTGCGCTTCATCGAGGATCCAGATCTTGTACCGGTCTCGCGCCGGGCGATAGCGGGCGGCTTCGCGCAACTCGCGGATCTCGTCGATCCCGCGATTGGTGGCGGCATCGATCTCGATTACGTCCACCGCATTGCCGGCGCGAATCTCGGTGCAGGATTCGCACACTCCGCAGGGCTCGGTCACGGGGTGGTCGGCGGAACGGCAATTGAGAGCCATGGCCAGGATGCGCGCCACCGTCGTCTTGCCGATCCCGCGATGCCCGCTGAAGATATACCCGTGCGCTATCCGGCCCTGTTCGATGGCGTTTTTCAGGGTGCGGGTGACGTGCTCCTGCCCGATCACCTCGGAGAACCGTTGCGGCCGGTATTTACGTGCCAAAACCTGGTAAGCCATGGAAAATCCGATTCTACCAGTGTTTGCGTCGTGAGTTTTGAGTTCTAAGCGGCCGGCCCGTGCTGCTTCGCCATTCTCAAAAGTGCAGGTCCCACAAGGCTGGTTCCGCCCTGGGAACCCTCTATACCGCGGCTACAACTCAGTCTTGCATTCCGTTCTCGCCGGGAATACATTTGGCCCGTCGTAGGATTGGCGGAGGTGTCGCATGAATCTGAAGCTGGGCACGCGCATGATCGAAGGCATCATGGTCGTGGATTGCCACGGGCGCATCATTTTCGGCGACGAGTCGCTCATGCTGCGCGAGACGGTAAAGGAACAGCTCAAGACATCCAAAGACATCGTCATCAACCTGGCGGACGTGAATTACGTGGACAGCGGCGGCTTGGGCACGCTGGTTGGCCTGTTCACTTCGGCCCGCGCTATCGGCGGCAACATCAAGCTGGCCAACCTGACTCATCGCGTCGGCGAACTGCTGCAGGTCACCAAGCTGCTCACCGTCTTCGAAGTCTACGATGGCGAAGAAAAGGCAGTGCGCTCGTTCCCGAAAAAAGGCGCGGTAGCCTAGAAAATCAAGCAAGCATGAGGATAATAAGGAAGGCAGAGCGGGTTCTCCCGCGCCTTCTTCTTTTCCGTTGTTCACTTTCAAGAAAAACCCCGCGGGCGAATCCGCCGCGGGGCCCGATAGGAAAATGGTTCGCTACTGCGCTGCGACCTCCCATATGTAGTCGCTATGGCTGTCGCAGATCGCGTTGAACCGTCGCGACAGGTCGGGATTGGCTTTTTGCAACTCGCCCTGAAGTGAACCCCAGTGTTGCAGCAGAGCCTTTGGGTTCGCCGCATCTACGACCAGCTGCCGGCGATACTTGCCGCCCATCAGGTGCTCGTTCCAGACCCACGCGTCGATCTTGTGGTCCTTCATACGCTGGTCCAGGATGGGGGCAAACACGCTTTTCACGATGGAGTCAGCTTCGGCTTCATCCGCCTTGCAAACATAGTAGGTCGACATCACGAAGGCTGAGCGGGCACGCCCGGTCTCGCCGGCCGCCTGGGTTACTTTTGAACGCCAGGTGTAATCGTCGTGCGACGAGCAGATGCGCTGGAACTCATCCATCGCCTTGGCGTGCTCAGGTGACTGCGACATCTTGATCAGCCCCATGTAGGTATCCAGCACCTTGTCCGGGTCGGTACCGCTAAAGTAGAAGAGACGGCGCCAGTCGCCGCCGGACCAGTGCTTTGCCCAGGCGAAGCCGTTAATTCTCCCCGCCGCCTTCTCGGCCCTGAAATAGGGCAGCAGATGTTCGTTGAAGATGGTATCGGCGCGCGCCGCGTCGCCCTGCACGCAGCGGTAGTAAGTAGCCATCGAGGTTGTGCTTGGACCGGCCTGCGCTTGTAGATACGACGCTCCCGTCAGGCAACAAAGGAACAGAAAACAGAGTCTCCAGGACCTTGGCATAGTCCCTCCCATGCATCAAATTCCGGCGGATCGTTCGCCGGTAAGACAACGCACACTTCGAGCAAAGACCGGTTGAATGAAGAGGAGTTAAAGAGCGCGGATTGTACACCCAACAACCATCCGCGCAAACAAATTCACGCGTCATTCAGGCGCAGTTGCTCTGTGGATTGGACCCAATCGGCACGGGGCGCTGGGAAGCGGCTCTACAACCTGTTTTCGGTGGCCCACATTTGCGAGTTCGGCGAGATAATGTGGGGAAGTACTTAACTTTTCTTCACCTTTCTCTTCCGCGTCTGGTTCGCGGTTTTTCCCGCTTTTCGCTTCGCCCGCCCTGCGGCCCGCTTCTGCCGCCGTATCTCCTGCGGCGCATACATCGTTCCTCGACACTTCTTCGCGCCGCACCGGCATGGCGCATCGCCGTCTCCGTCGTACAGCATGTAATCGTAGGACAGCTCTTCTCCCGGCTGGATGTCGCGGATCGCAATCACCCAGATCTGTCCGCCAATCTCTTCCGTGGTGCAATTCGGGTCGCACGAGTGGTTGATGTAGCGCGCGATTCCGGTGCCGTCGATGACATGCTTGGCATCCCGCAATCCGAACAGGTAAGTGACCCGCTTGCCGTCGTACAACCGGTCGCCCTCTTCCACCGTGATTCGCCGGCCGGTGTACTCGACCACCTTTGCCCCTTCGCGGAGGGCGCGCGTTGTATAGCAGCCTCGGTTGTGGATGGGGGAGCTTCGAATGATCAGGGACATGGCCAGTCAGAACTGAGAAGTAAAACTTCCAGCAGGCGTTGCACTGGAAACCGGCTTTCCACTCACTCCTGGCACTTATGTTTCCCGATGTGCCGCTCGATGCGCCCCGCCAGGTGGCTCAGTTTGCGTTGCAGGAAAGGAATGTACTCGCTTTTGCCCGAGGGCCTTCCCTGGCGGGCGTGGTCGGCATTGCGGCGGGCTTTTTTTCGTTGTTCGTCGATCTTGTTCTTCACTCGCGTCGCCTGCTTTCGCAGCTGCACCAGTTCGTGGCAACCCATGGCGCGAGTATAGCCTGACCCGTCTCCGCTCTTAATCATCCCTGCCATCATTCCTGCTATCATTTTCCGTTTCATGCCGGAGGTCCCGCTGTCATGCCGCCATTGCGTGCTTTGCCCGTCCTTGTTGTGGTAGCCGCCGCGCTCGTCCTGGCCGCTGACACGCAGACTCCCAAGCCTCCCGCCACTCCGGTCCATGAAGTCACCGATGACTACCATGGTGTCTCCATCACCGACCCGTATCGCTGGCTCGAGGACCAGAACAGCCCCGAAACTCGCTCCTGGATCGACGCCGAGAACGCGTACACGCAGAAAGTTCTTTCCCAGTTCACCGGCCGCTCGGGATTGCGCTCGCAAATTGAAAAGGTTCTCAAGATTGACAGCATCGGGATGCCGGCGCGCCGCGGTGATCGCTACTTCTACCTGCGCCGCCGCGCCGATCAGAACCTGGACATGCTCTGCATGCGGGAAAAGGGCAAGGAAACCGTGCTCGTGGACCCCAACACGCTTGCCCCGGACGGCAGCATCTCCGTGGTCACGATGGGCGGTTCGGAAGACGGCAACCTGCTCGCTTACGGGCAACGTAAGGGCGGTGCCGACGAGGTGGCCGTCACCCTTCTCGACATCAACAGCCTCAAGCCCCTCGCCGACAGCTTTCCCGTTGCCCGCTATGGTTCCTTTCACGTCACCCCGGACCACAAGGCGATTTATTACACCAAGTACACGCCCGGCGTCGGTCCGCGTGCTTATCTGCACACCATGGGCGGCGACGTCGCAAGCGACAAGGAAATTTTCGGCCATGAGAATGGCGCCGGCGATTTCATCGCTGCCGACCTTTCCCCCGACGGCCGTTATCTCGTGCTGGAGGTCAGCCACGGTTCTGCGGCGGAGAAAACGGAACTTTACTTCCAGGACCTGAAGAGCGGTGCTCCGATTCACACTATCGTCAACGACATCAATGCCAATTTCAGCTTTGACCTGGCGGGGAATCATGTTTACGTGCGCACCAACTGGCAAGCGCCCAACAGTCGCCTGATCGACGTTGATCTCCGCCACCCGGCCCGGGCGGGATGGAAAACCATCATTCCCGAAACTTCCTCGGCCATGGAAAACGTCACCGCCGCCGGCGGCAAGCTGTTTGTCAGCTACCTGCAGAATGTCGTGACCCACATCAAGGTTTTCGATCCCACCGGCAAGTTTCTCCGCGATGTCGAGTTGCCGGAGATCGGCTCCGCTGCCGTTGTGGGGCGCTGGAACCAGGACGAGGTTTTCTACCGGTTCAGCTCTTTTTCCACCCCGCGCGCGATTTTCAGCTACTCGGCTTCCACCGGAAAGCAGAGCGAGTGGGCGCGCGTCACCGTCCCCATTCCCACCGAGCAGCTCCAAACCGAGCAAGTCTGGTACGAATCCAAGGACGGCACTCGTATCCCGATGTTCCTCGTTTTCCGGAAGGGAACTGCGCCTGACGAGCACTTGCCTCTGCCGACATTGTTGACCGGCTACGGCGGCTTCCGCATCAGCGAGACGCCGTCATTTTCCCCCATGGCGGCGGTGTGGGCCCTCAGCGGCGGCGTCTATGCGCGTCCCAATTTGCGTGGCGGCGGCGAGTTCGGCGAAAAATGGCACAAGGCCGGCATGCTGCGGGACAAGCAGAATGTCTTCGATGACTTTACCTCTGCCGCCGAGTGGCTGATCGAGCACAAGTACACCAATCCTGCAAAACTCGCTATCACCGGCGGCTCCAACGGCGGTTTGCTGGTCGGCGCCGCTCTCACCCAGCGGCCGGACTTGTTTCGCGCCGTGGTTTGCAGCTATCCGCTGCTCGACATGTTGCGCTATGAGAAGTTCCTGGTGGCGCGATTCTGGGTCCCCGAGTACGGCTCCGCCGCCGACAGCGCCGAGCAATTCAAGTACCTGCGTGCCTACTCGCCCTATCAGAATGTCAAGAAGGGGACGAAGTATCCGGCGGTGATGTTTGTTACCGGCGATTCCGACACACGCGTCGCCCCGCTCCATGCGCGGAAAATGGCGGCCCTGATGCAGGCGGAGAACGGGGACAGCAATCCCATCCTCCTGCGTTACGACACCAGCGCAGGCCACTCGCGTGGCGGCGTCGCCATCAACAAGCAGATCGACGAAATGACCGACGAACTCGGCTTCCTGATGTCGCAGCTGGGGGTGAAATAGGCAAAACTCACAACTCGGTACTGACAACTGCTATCATCTCCCCATGGCCAAGAACGCCGCCAAGCCCGCCACTGCTTTCGACGTCGGATGCCCCTGCTGCGGCGCCGTTCTGAAGATTGACCCCGCCACGCACGCGGTCATCGCCCACACCGCTCCGGTCAAGCCCAAGATGTTCGCCGACCTGGAAGAGGCAGCGCGCGCCATGAAAGAACAGGACAGCCGCAAGGAATCGTTGTTTCAGCAATCGGTACAGGCGCAGAAGAACAGCGCCGACGTGCTGGAAAAGAAATTCCAGGAAGCCATCAAGCGCGCCAAGGAAACTCCCGACAAGCCGCACATCCGCGACTTCGACCT
>DASSIZ010000101.1 GCA_035691485.1 Terriglobales bacterium | reverse complement strand
GTGAGCACGGCAATCCAAGGTACGGCTCCGCGCCAATGGCGCGATGGGCCGCTGCAACGGGGCCCCTAAGTCCGAGACAGAAATCACCGTCAACGAGTAACATGAACGCGCTGTGTCACAGCGCGAGGCGGGACCTGGGTCACACAAAGGTGTGACGGTTATCACAGCCTGAAGTGAGCTACTCGCCCGACACTGTGCACGCTGGTGGGGAAAAAGAATTCCACAAAACAATCGTTTCCAGACGTTTGGAGCCGTTCGACGTTCGAGCTGGCATACCGCGAAAAATGGAGGCGCTCAATGCGCAAAGGACCTTTGGCATTCCTTCTTGCGATCGTGTTTGCAGTTCTCGTAGTTGCGGCGCTGGTCACGCCGCCGAAGGCAAACGGCATTCCCGCCTTCGCGCGCAAGTACCAGACTTCGTGCACCACCTGTCACGACAACTTCCCGCACCTGAACGATTTCGGTAAAGCGTTCAAGGATGCGGGGTTCAAGTTTCCCAGCGATGACGAAACCTTCATTAAGGTTCCGCCGGTCCTGCTGGGCTCGCCGGCGCAGAAGGAACTGTGGCCGAAGACGGTATGGCCGGGGGTGATCCCGGGCATGCCGCCGATCGGGCTGCGGATGAACAACTTTTTCCAGGTGGTAGGGAAGAACCGCGGCAACTTCGCTGCGGTCCAAGGCTTGACCTCGCCAGCCGTCCCCGGGTTCGTACCGCGGACGGATTTCGAGCCCGGCCTGTTCAGCATTTTTACGGCAGGTAATTTCGGCAGCGATATCGCCTTCTGGGTGGACGACGACATCAGCGTCGCAGGCGCCAATGGAAACGGAGGCCTGGGCGACGGCTACCTGCGATTCGTCAACATCGGGCGCTTCCTGCATCTGCCCAAGGACGCCCTGAGCATGCGGGTCGGGCAGTTCGAACTCGAACTGCCGTTCTCGCAAGCGCGGAGTTGGAACATCAGCCCCTGGGATATCTACGGGCAGAGCGCGATCGGTTCTATCAATGCCAACGTCAATCAGCACAACGTCAACAACGGCGGCTTTGCGTTGGCCAATGCGGCGCAGGGCGTGGAGTTCAGCGGCGGACATCACTATGGCGGCTATCTCTGGGCGCTGGCATTCGTCAACCAGGCCACCGGATCGCAAACGATTGACGCCAGCGGGCTGGTTCCGTCCGCAACCGGAGCGAACAACGGGGGTTTGGGATTTATTTCCGACGCAAACTTCAAAGACATCTACGGACGCCTGGCTTACCGGTTCAACCTGGAACGCGATCGCGAAAGTCGGCGCGCAATCCAGGCGGCGGGAGCAATGGGGCCGCGCACGCACACCTATCTCACCGTCGGTAGCCTGTATTATTACGGCCGCTCAGTGCAGCGATTCGTCGGCGCCGATGCCAACGGCGCTGCAGTGGCGCTGACCGCACGCGAGCCTTTTTATAGGATCGGCGGCGACTTCGATTTCAATTACCGCAACTTCAACCTCTTCGGCCAGTATCTCTACGGGCGTGATCACAACCTCCTCCCATTCGACTCCACGGGAGCCTTGATTCCGCTGCCGGTGGAAACCGGTGTGTCGCCGGTGCCGGTTGGATTTGTCCGCAGCACGCCGGCTACATTCAGCGGCGGATTCTTGCAAGCCGACTACCTGCCCCTGCCCTGGATGATGCTGATCATGCGCTATGACGGCGTGAACTCCTGGGCCGACTTTGCCAATGGGCAGGAATCGATCACCGCCGGCGCGCTCGGCCAATCGGTGAATTTCTTCGGTCCCGCGCAACACACGCGCAACCGGTTCACGCCCGGCGTACAATTCCTGATCCACGCCAATATCAAAGCTTCGTTCGAATATCAGTTCCGTCCGCGCCAGCAGATCGCGGCCGGCACCAACCCGATCACCGGATTACCTGTCACTATCGCTCCGTTCCGCACCAACACTGCGACGGCGGGGCTGGAGTTCGTTTACTGAAGACGAAGGTGTGGCGCAAGTATGCGCCACGCCTTTGAGAAAATTCTGGAGGAATGGCATTTATGAAACGCATGGTTGCAGTTGTTCTGGCAGTTTTCATGGTTACCGCGGTCGCTCTTGCAGGCACGGTGAGCGGCAAAGTCAGCGGCGCCTCGGGCGTCTCGGTTGTCTACGTGGATACGATCGCCGGCAAGACGTTCCCCGCTCCGGAAAAGCACGTGTTGATCGATCAGAAAGGATTGTTGTTCCAGCCCCACGTCGCGGTCGTTCCGGTGGGAACCACGGTGGACTTCCTCAACAGCGACACCGTGGCACACAACGTGTTCTGGCCCAACGTAAGTGGGGACAAGAAGGCGGGCCATAACCTGGGAACCTGGCCCAAGGGCGAGAAGAAGTCCTTCAAGTTCGACAAGCCGGGCGTAGTGCCGCTGCTTTGCAACGTTCACCCGGAAATGTCCGGTTACGTGGTGGTGACCCCGACCCCGTATTACGCGGAAACCGACGCACAGGGCAATTACAAGATCGCCGAAGTGCCGGATGGTGATTACAAGCTGGTGGCCTGGCACGAAGGGACGAAACCGGGGAGCAAGCAGGTTGCGGTCAAAGGCGACACCAAGGCCGATCTGGCGGTAACGAAGTAATCAGGCAGAGGCGCGACGACAACCATGGAAAAGCGCTTCCGCGACAAGAAAGTTGACCGGGATTGGTTGAACACCAATTTCCCGTGCATGATGGCGTGCCCGGCGCATACCAACGCCGGGCGCTACGTCTCGCTGATTGCGGAAGGTCGTTTTGCCGAAGCGTACCAGGTCGCCCGCGACCCCAATCCGATGGCTTCCATCTGCGGCCGGGTCTGTGCGCACCCGTGCGAGACCGCGTGCCGGCGCGGCGAGATCGACAAGCCGATTGCGATCCGCGCCCTGAAACGCTTTCTCACCGAGCGCTACGGACCTGAGTCGCGGCATCGCAGCGAGTACGCGCCCGTGGCCGCCGAACCGAACGGGTTCAAGGTTGCCATTATCGGAAGCGGACCCGTCGGCTTGTCCGCCGCCCACGACCTGGCGCTGCTCGGCTACTCGGTCACGATCCTGGAAGCGGCGCAGGTACCGGGCGGAATGCTGTATCTCGGAATACCAGAATACCGGCTGCCGCGCGACGTGGTGGAAGCGCAGGTGCGCGAGATCCTGGAGACCGGCGACATCACCTTGAAACTGAATCATGCCGCGGGCCGCGACTTCACGGTCAGTGATTTGCGGCGCCAGGGTTTCGACGCGGTGCTGATTGCGGTGGGCGCGCACCGCAGCCGCGATCTCTCCATCCCCGGCGTGGATTTGGACGGCGTGCACAAGGGCATTGATTTCCTGCTCAACGTGAACCTGGGCTACAAATTCACGATCGGGAAAAAAGTGATTGTGGTGGGCGGCGGCAATGTCGCCATGGACGTCGCCCGTTCCGCCGCGCGCGAAGTGGTGAAGCAGCACGTCGAGGGTGAGATTGTCCCGTCCGACGACAACATCGCAGCGGTTGCGACGCGCGAGATGGTGGACGTCTCGCTGTCGGCGCTGCGCATGGGTGCGCACGAAGTGCATATCGTGTGCCTGGAAAAGCGCCACGAGATGCCGGCTGCGCTGGAAGAGATCGAGGAAGCCGAGTCGGAAGGCATCGTGATGCACCCGGGGTTTGGCCCCAAACGCATCCTGGGCCGGGACGGCAAAGTTGCCGGGCTGGAAACGCTGGATACCAAGTGGGTCTTCGACCAGAGCGGACGATTCAACCCGGCTTTCCTGGAAGGCAGCGAAAAGCAACTCGAGTGCGACACCCTGATCATGGCGATCGGGCAATCCGCCAACCTTGATTTCCTGCGCCCTGAAGACGGCGTGCAGACCTCGCCGCGCGGGCTGATCGCGGTCAACCGCGAAACGCTCATGACCAGTGCTTCCGGAGTCTTCGCGGGCGGCGATTGTGTTTTCGGCCCCCGGCTGATCATCGACAGCGTGGGCGACGGCAAGCGCGCGGCCATTGCGATTGACGAATTTCTGCGCGGCCGCAAACATCCCGAACCGGTGATCGAGGTCAGCATCCTCGACCGTCACCGCATGTTCGCCGACTTCATGGACATCCCCCGCCAGGCCGTGCCCATGCTGCCGCTGGAGCGCCGCACCGGCGTGACCGAAGTCGAGATTGGCTTCGATGAAGAATCGGCGATGGCCGAGGCGCGCCGCTGCCTACGCTGCTGGATCAATACCGTTTTCGATGGCAATGCGGAAGACGGCACCGAGTGCGTGCTGTGTGGCGGCTGCGTCGATGTTTGTCCGGAGAACTGCCTCAGCCTGGTGTCGCTCGACCGGATTGGTTTTGAGCCCGGCGCCCTGGAGATGCTCCGCGACAACGCGCAGGTTTTTGGCGTCGAGTTGAACGACATTGCCGCCGAGGAACTGGGCGTGATCGGCGGATCGGCAATGATCAAGGATGAGACCCGCTGTATCCGCTGCGGTTTGTGCGCGCTGCGCTGCCCGGCCAACACCATCACCATGGAAGCGTACCGGCTGGCGTCAGCGGAACCGAGCGGGCTGATTCCGCTGCAGGCGATGGACGTAAAGCCGGCCGCGGAAATGCCACGGAAGTGAAGGACAGTCATGGCTGAGAACGAAAAAATCAAAGAGGCAGGCCTCGATCGGCGGCAGTTCTTCATCAAGCTGGGACTGGGCTCGGTTGCCGTTGCCGCGGCGGGCACGGCAGCGTTCGCTTACCAGTTTTTATCGCCGAATGTACTTTACGAGCCATCGCCGGTGGTGAATGCCGGCAAGCCCGACCACTATCCGATGGACTCGGTCACGCTCGACCCGCAGACCGGTATTTTTGTCGTCAACAGCCCGCAGGGATTCTTCGCGCTGCAAGCCACGTGCACCCACCTGGGATGCCTCACCGCATGGAAGCCGGAGTTGGGAATCATCGCGTGCCCGTGCCACGGCAGCAAGTTCAAGCGCGATGGCACCAAGATCGAGGGGCCCGCGCCCAAGCCTCTGCCCTGGCTGCGGATGTGGCTCAGCGACGAAGGCGACCTGATGGTGGATCGCGCCGCGCTGCTGTCTTCGCGGCAGTTGGTGAAGGTCTAGCGATGGCAAAAACACTGGACGCCTACATCGAACAGCTACGCGGCAGCCGGGTGTGGCGCTCGATATTCCGCAGCGGCCGCGGCGGCACCCGGCTGCACGACGTGCTCGCCATCCAGCAGAACGTTTTCCTGCACCTGTTTTCGGCCAAGGCGCGGCGTCGCGCCATGGACTTCAGCGCCACCTGGTACCTGGGCGCGCTGACCTTCGGCACGTTCCTCATCCTCGTCATCACCGGCATTTTGCTGATGCTGTACTACCACCCGTCGGTGCCGCAGGCGTACGCCGACATGAAGGACCTGCAGTTCGTGGTTTCTTCGGGAGTGTTCCTGCGGAACCTGCACCGGTGGTCGGCGCACGCCATGGTCTTCCTGGTATTTGCGCACATGTTCAAGGTTTTCTACCGCGGCGCGTACCGTCCGCCGCGGGAATTCAATTGGGCAATCGGCGTGGTGCTGCTCCTTATCACCCTGCTGCTCAGCTACACCGGATATCTCTTGCCCTGGGACCAGCTCTCGTACTGGGCGGTCACGGTGGGCAGCAACATCGCGTCAGCGGTTCCAGTGATGGGAGCGAAGATCCGTTTCCTGATGCTCGGCGGCAACCTGGTGAATGCCAACGCGCTGCTGCGCTTTTATGTCCTGCACTGCGTGATCCTGCCGCTGACCGCAATCGCTTTTATCGCAGTTCACTTCTGGCGCATTCGCAAGGACGGGGGACTCTATCCCGGCACGCCAGCCAAGCCGGAGGCGAAATGAGCGACAAGGATTTCATCGCCGGCATGAACTCGGATGCGCGCAAGGCTCCGGTTCGCGTTGCCTTCGTTACGCGTCGCACATCGCCGGCGGTGGTAGTGCAGGACGAAGAACGCATGATGACCTATCCCAACGTCTTCTTCCGCGTTGCGGTGGCCGTCATGGCGGGCGCCGTTGTTCTGGTTTGGATGGCGCTGCTATGGGATGCACCCCTGGAACAACTTGCCGACCCCATGCACACTCCCAACCCGGCGAAAGCGCCGTGGTACTTCCTGGGATTGCAGGAATTGCTGCACTATTTCCCGCCGGTAGTGGCCGGCGTGCTGATTCCCACGCTCGTCGTCATCGCGCTCATCATCATTCCCTACTTCAACGTCAACATTGAGTCCGAAGGCTTGTGGTTACGCGACAAGAAGCGGCGGCTGCAGATCTTCGGCGTGGTGGTGGTTGCGTTCTCGATCTTCCTGATTGTGTTCGATGTTTTTGTGGCGCTGGCGCCGACGCTTGCGGTCGCGCTGTTCATGCTCGTGGCCGCCGAGGCCGCGCCCGATCCTCCTGACCGCTTCCGCCGGTGGCTGGTGGCCAGGCCGATCTCGTTCTGGATTATGACCTGGTTTCTCTGTGAACTAGTGGTGCTGACGGCGGTTGGAACCTTCTTCCGCGGCCCAGGATGGGCCTGGGTCTGGCCATGGAAGGGGTACTGAGATGAGGGTCCGGGAAAAGCTTGACGCAGTCCGGAGCTTCCTGTTTGCCGACAGCGCCCGCACCTTCGGCATCATCAGCGTGGTGTTCCTGGTCTCGCTCGCGATTGCTCCTGCCAAGAACCACTTCAGCGAATGGCGGCATTACCAGAAGCAATACGTAAAGCTGATCCGCACGCGCGCCGACGCGGTCACGCTGCAGCGGCACCTGAAAACCGGCATCCAGCAGATTTGGATTCCGGAACACGGCATCGTGGACCGCTGCACCACCTGCCACGTCGGGCTTCGCGAGGAGAGCCTTTCAACCGTCACGACGCAGCCCTTCCGCGCGCATCCTCCGATCCCGCACTCGCTGACCGACTTTGGGTGTTCCACATGCCATCGCGGACAGGGCGGAGCGACCACGCTGGAAGAAGCACACCGCAGCACGCTGGCATGGGAAGAACCGATCCTGCCCGCGCGCTACATCGAATCGTCCTGCGGGCAGTGCCACCTCGCCGACCTTCCCGGCACGCCACAACTCAATTATGGCCGCAAGCTTCTCGCGCGCGAAGGATGCGTCCGCTGCCACAACGTTCGGCAACCGGACGGAGTCGTCATGCAGGGAACCGATGATCCGCCGTCGCTGCAACACATCGCGCAGAAGACCACGCGGGAGTGGGTTTACGCCTGGATCAAGAATCCGCAGGCGTACTCCTCCACCGCTACCATGCCGAATTTCGGCCTCTCCGACGACGACTCGCGAGACATCACAGCGTTCCTGATGGCGCAGAGCACGCCGGTCGCGCTGCCCGGCCCTGAAAAAGCGACGTCTTCCACCACGGCCGCCGATCCGACCGCCGGTGCGTCTTTATATGGACAGTCGTTCTGCGCCTCCTGTCATGCAGTGCAGAATGCTGCCGGCAACATGGTAGGTGGGGACCTCGGCCCGGAACTGACCAAGATCGGGACCAAGGCCAAGCCGGAGTGGCTGGAAGCATGGCTGCGGAATCCGGGGGCTTACGATCCGGATACCAAGATGCCGCACTACCGTTTCACCGAGCAGCAGATCAAGACGGTCGCCGGATTCCTGGAAGCGAAGACGGATTCCGACCTGCTCGCCAACGTCCATCTGCCCGACAGCACGCCGCAGCAAATCGCGCACGGCAAGCAACTGGTGAACGAGTATGGTTGCGCGTCGTGCCACGAAATCAACGGCGTGCGCAAGCCGGACAATTTCGCGCCCGACCTCAGCCACGTCGGCAGCCGCTCCCTGGCGCAGTTGGTGTTTGCCCCCGGGGTGCCGCATACCTTGCCCGATTACATCGGCGCCAAGGTCCGCGATCCGCGCGCCTTCGGGGCCAGCCTGAAGATGCCGAAGTTCACCCTGACGCAACAGCAGGCAGACGCGATAACAACGGCGCTGCTCGCGCTCTCGGATCGAGCGCAGTCGCAATCGCCACGGATCGCCACGCATCGCGAGTCCGATTACCAGCCCGGCGGACATGCCGGGCAACTGATTCGTGACTTGCGCTGTTTCAGTTGTCACGCCATCAATGGCCGCGGCGGCGACATGGCCCCCGACCTCTCCTGGGAAGGCAGCTCGGTGCAGGCAAAATGGCTGGCGGATTTCCTTCGCAACCCGAACACGCTGCGCCCGGCGCTGATCCGGCGCATGCCCAAGTTCAATCTCAGCGACGCGGAGATCAAGGAACTCACGGACTACATCATGACCGTGTACCAGACGCCGGCATTCGAGAGTGACTCGATGCCGGCCAGCTATCCGCCCGCCGAGGTCGACCGCGGGCGCCAAGTCTTCTACTCCAAGTACGCCTGCTCTTCCTGCCATATCGTGGATCCGGCGAAAGACAAGGGGTACATCGGCCCAACGCTGACGCAGGTGGGCTCGCGTTTGACGCCGGCTTGGATCTATCACTGGCTGAAAAATCCGCAGGAACTGCGCCCGGGTACGATCGAGCCCAACCAGCACATCAGCAACGATGATGCGCGCGCCTTGACTGCGTACCTGGTTTCGCTGAAGGGACAGTCGCCGAAAACGAAAACTGCCGGCCGGCGTCGTGAGTCACAGCAAGAGGTGGGACGATGAAGCGCCGTGCTCTCATTCTGCTCATCGTCGCGCTGTTGACCGGGTGCACGCGCAAGAACGCGAAGACTGCCGCGCCTGCGGCGACCGCCTACGGCGCCGCGATCACCGAAGTCAGCGGCGGCAAGCAAATTGCCGCAGCCGGCGCGGTGCTCGAGCAGCCGCTTGTAGTCCAGGTCAACGACGCACAGGGGAACGGGGTCGCCGGGGCTTACGTTGAATTGCACGCTCCCGCGGGCGTGGTACTCGAACCCGCCGCGGGTATCACCGATTCCAGCGGGCAATTCACCGTTAAGGTCATGCTCGGCGGGACCGCGGGGCGATACCAGATCACCGCCCTTACGCGCGACAAAGGCGGCAAGAGCTACGACCTTAAGCTGGAGGAGATTGCGCTTGACTACCAGCAGGTGCTGGGCCGGCAAATTAACCGGCAATACTGCTCGCGCTGCCACGATCCCGAGTCCACGCCCGAGCGTGTCTCGAACATGGACAACCTCGTTACCAAGCCGCACGCGTTTGCCGACGGTGAAACGCTGAACAAGATCAGCGATGCCGACCTCACCGCCATCATCACCCACGGCGGCGCGGCGCTGAACAAGTCAGCCGAGATGCCGCCCTACGGCTACACCTTGACCAAGAATGATATCCAGGCCCTGCTTTCCTTTATCCGCGCTGTCGCCGATCCGCCGTACCCGGCAAAAGGAGTTGTCTATGCGCAAAATTAGCCTCGCTCTAATAGTGTTCTTCGTCATGGGATCGATGTTGGCAAGCGCCCAGGTGCTCACCCCGGGTGAGATCGGCGATGAGACCCAGCGCGCCCTGCAGGAAAAGAACTACGACCGGCTCCGGCAGTTTGGCGACGAGGCGCGGGCGCACAAGTTTCCCTATGCGTTCTACTTCAGCCGCGTTCTCGATATTGAGCAGGCGCAGCAGTCCGCCGCCGACCAGCGCTCGATTCGCTTCGACAGCTACAACGGCAAGGTCGTGCTGGAAATTACCGGGAACTACTACGCGTCGTATTCCTCGCAGTTGATGGACTACAACCACCGCGTGCGGCAGGATTTCAGCGATGTCGTGCTGCCGCTGCTGAAAATGGCGGCGCCGCGTTTTGCCAAGGTCGAAGGCTTCCAATCCTACGCGTTTGAAATCGCGCACCACGTTCGCCACAAGGTGCTGGGAGTGGATGCCGAAAGGCCGGAGAATGTGCTGTTCGTATTTCCTCGGGAGGCGGCGGAGCGGCTAGTCACCGCCACCTCGGCAGCGCAGCAGCAGGCCGCTGTTCTTGACAGCGAGATCCTGGTCGATGGCGACCGCTTCTCAATGTGGCTGACCGGAGATCCGCCGGCAGGATCCGAACGTCCGCGGAAAATCGTGAAGCGGCAGCCGCGAACGGAAGCGGCCGGACTGCAGGCTTCGGCAGCCGCGGAGCCCATTGATCCCACCGTCAGCCTGAAGTTGCTCGGCTTCAAGGAACCGCCGCCGCGCATCGTTACCGACAAGACGCTCGGCCTGTTAGAGGTGGAACACGATGCGACCATCAAGCGGCTGGTGCATGAACTGGGCGCGCAGGCGAACTTTGTGTCTTACATATCACCGAGCTTTATCCTGTTTCGCAACGGCGCGTACTTGCAGCTACCGTTGAACTCGACGCTGAGCGCGTCCATGGCCGGCAGTTCCCGCTACAAGCTGGCGTCCCTCGCCTTTGACGATCACGTAGCGCACCTGGTGCGGCCTGTGCTGGCTTATTTTCCGAAAGACCCGGACTTCGAGGGAATGGATTTCTCGACATCCGTGAAGTTTTCGGATACAGCCAGCCCGCTCGCGGTTGAGTTCATCCTGCCCACCAAGGCGCTGCGCTGCTACGCGGCCTTCGACTGCACCGGTCAGCAGTTGATCAACGCCGGCATCGTTCTGATCAATGGAGATCGCGTAACCCTGGACCTTCAAGTCGCCGAGAAATAACTGCCCTTCCGCGCAGGCAGGCAGCGGAGCGTTACCTCCGTGCACCACCGATTACGCCGGTTATCTGGCTCGCGCGTTCGGTTCGCGTTTCAATCAGCATAGCAAGCGGGGAAAATGTCTATGCGCGATGATGAACGCGAGGAACAGTGCGATCGAGACACTCTTTGGCGTATTGAGGTCGAGTTGCCGGAACCCATGGTCCGCAACTTCCGCCAATGGTGGGAGGCACAGGGTTGGTGGAGTTTCCGCGCCTGGCACGAGCAACAATTGAACGCTGACTCGGAATGGGAAAACTTCATGCGTCAACTGCACGGCGAATCGCCGGCAAAAAAGCGTCCCCGAATCTGCGACCCGTTGAATCCGTTGTCCGACTGACGGCCACCGTCAGCATCTTTCATCACTGCCGGCGCTATCCTTGTTCAGTTTTCCGATTTCAAACTTGTAAACACGGGCAGACATATTCCGTATTGGTAGCGCTGGTTGTCCACCCGGCGAACGTACAGCTCGTCACCGTTGATCCGGTCCGCCACCATGGAACGATTCCGTTTGAGTTTTTGAAGCTGGACTTGCTGGCTCTTAGGAAGGTCCTGCAGAGTCCAGCGGTGCGGGGACCACGCGATCTTGTCTTCGGACATGGCTATGGGTCCTCCGTCAGGCGAGTACGCTAATTTGGTTGGACTTGCGATCAAGCAAGTAAGCCGCCACTCTAAATGTGCTGTGTCGTCCAGACCGTGACCAGGGTCACGATTTGCGGTGACAAATCATCGACAAAATCCACAACACTGGGAAACACCGACCCGCACTTGCCGGCGGCGCCGTTGTGATACCTTGGTTCGTTTTCTAAACCGTTTTCCGCCTGGAAGCGCGCGCATGAAAGCAAGTCGGTTTCACGAGTTCGGCGGCCCGGAAGTACTTCGCTACCAGGACGTTCCCGATCCGCAGATCCGCAAGGACCAGGTGCTGGTGCGGGTGCGCGCCTGCGCCATGAACCATCTCGACGTCTGGGTGCGCAAGGGACTGCCCGGGGTCAAGCTGCCGCATATTCCGGGCAGCGACGTGGCCGGCGAAGTCGTCGAGGTCGGTGAGTACGTCGCCGGGGTGCAGAAGGGACAGCGCGTCATCGTTGCGCCGATGGTGTTCTGCGGACACTGCCGCTTCTGCGTTTCCGGCATGCAGAACCTGTGCCGCGAGTTCACCGTGCTCGGCAACGGCGTGGACGGCGGCAACTGCGAATTGCTGGCAACGCGCCCTGATTGCGTGATCCCCATTCCCGACTCCCTTAGCTTCGAAGAAGCCTCCGCCGTGCCGCTGGTGGGAGTTACGGCCTGGCACATGATGGTGACGCGGGCACAAATTCGGCCTGGACAAAACGTGCTGGTGCTCGGCGCCAACTCGGGCGTCGGCATGGCGGCCATCCAGATCGGAAAATTGTTCAACGCGCGCGTGATCGCCACCGCCGGCGACGAGCACAAGATGCAGCGTGCCCGCGAACTCGGCGCCGACGAGGTCATCAACCACTACACCCAGAAAATTTCCGACGAGGTCAAGCGCATCACCGCCAAGGAAATGTGCGACATCGTCATCGAGCACGTTGGACAGGCCACCTGGGCCGAGAGCATGAAGTCGCTGAAGCCCGCCGGCGTCATCGTCACGTGCGGGGCCACCAGCGGCCCCAAGGCCGAGTTCGACCTGCGCGTCCTGTTCGCCAAGCAGCTCTCTTTCCTCGGTTCCTACATGGGCACGATGGGCGAGCTGCACGAGGTGCTCAGGCACGTCTTCAGCGGCAAGGTGAAAGGCGTAGTGGACTCCACCTTTTCGCTCCCGGAGGCGCGCGCCGCGCATGAAAAAATGGAAAAGAGCCAGATGTTCGGGAAAATCGTTCTCCAGCCATGAAAGCGGCCGTCGCCTCAGTCGTGCTCGCCGGTCTGCTGTCGCTCGCGCCGGTTCAGACTGCTGAAGCCGCGGACAGGACTGCCTCGCCAATTTTTCCCATGAACAAGGGGGCGACCTGGACCTACCGTGCCCACGTCAAATGGGAAAAAGGCGAGCAGGATATTCACTGGACCATGACGGTCACCGATTCCTTCGAGAGCCCGCAGATTTCCGCGGCGCTGCTCCGCGGCGGTCCCTGGGACCTCGCCTTCTACCAACCGCACGTCCGCGCCGCCCAGTATCTGGTGGTCCGCCTGGCCACCACTTATTACCTGGTAAAGGATGGCGCCACCGACACTTTCTCCGAGATCGCCGCCGGCAGCGCGCGCGACATGCAGAACCGGCTCTCCGACGACCTCTGGTTTCGCCTGCCCCTGCATGAGAACGACGTGTTCTGCTCTCCCGACAGGGAACCGGGATCTTTCATGAACTGCTGGGCGACCGAGAGCATCGCTACCAATCAGACGCTCAAGATCGGCAAGGTTACCGTCCAGGGAGTCGATAGCTATCAACTGCTGTTCCGCAGCAACCCGGACCACGAAATGGTGACGCTGGTGCCCGGCATCGGCATCACCGCCTGGGAATACATGCACCACGGCACGACCTCGCAGGCGAACCTGCGTCTCATCGAATTTCGCAGTGGAGAATAGCCGCGACGCCGCTCGGCCCGAGTCTCTCCAGCGCATCTGGCATCCAATGCAACAGGTGGGTAGAATGGTGCAGTGATGAACGGCGAAGAGCGCTTCGAAAATCTCGAGGGCAGCCACCAGCACGACGCCAAGGGCGTCATCCGCGAGGTCACCTTCGGCGATCCTCAGGCCGAGGGCATTGTCATGACCACGCTCGATAACGCCGTGAACTGGGTGCGCAAGAACTCGCTCTGGCCCATGACCTTCGGCCTCGCCTGCTGCGCCATCGAGATGATTTCGATGGGTGCTGCCCGCTTCGACATCGCGCGCTTCGGCGCCGAGGTCTTCCGCCCCTCGCCCCGCCAGTCCGACCTGATGATTATCGCCGGACGCGTCTCGCAGAAGATGGCGCCCGTCATCCGCCAACTCTGGGAGCAGATGCCCGAACCTAAGTGGGTGATCTCCATGGGCGCCTGTGCAACTTCCGGCGGCGTCTTCAACAATTACGCGCTGGTGCAGGGCGTTAACCAGGTCATCCCCATCGACGTGTACGTCCCCGGCTGCCCGCCGCGTCCCGAGCAGCTCATCTACGCCATCACCCTGCTGCAGGAAAAAATCCAGAAGGAACGCGGCAGCTTCAAGAACGCACTCAACCTGGGCTGAAGGTCGATGGTGAGGCGCGCATGGGGGCAATCATCTTTCCCTCAGGGGCTAAAGCCCTCATCATTGACGGCTCTGGGCGGCACGGCTGAAGCCGTGCCCTACCCAAAACCAGTTCTGAGATAACCTGTCGTGGTTAGTGAACAGAGCCAGACGAGCAGCAACCACTAACTCCTAACCAGTAGCTCCTAAACAGGCTATGTTGATGATGTGGCATTCCTGGGGCAATACTAGCCACAATCCATTTCTCCAAGGGCAGCAGTTCACCCTTTCCCCGCATCCCAACCATCTGGACAACGGGTCCTATCATGCGCATATACAGGCTGTTTCTCGTTCCCCTCATCCTGGCAAGCTTCGCCGTGGCCCAAAGCGCGGGCACTTCCACCGGCACCATCTCCAGCCCGCAGCCGTCAACCGCCCTGCAGCCCGGCATTACGGCGCCGGTCACGGCCACGCCGGAGCCGGTCGTCAAACCCGCGCCCTCGACGACGCGCGAGGCTGACATCAAGCCGCAGCCCAACGTCAACCTGCAGGTGCCGCTGCCGGCGCGCGCGCTGGTGCGCCGCGTCGCCATGATCGACATTCCCGGGCGTCCCGGCTTTAAGGACCTGGTGTTTACCAACGGCAACCTGGTGATCGCCCATCCGGCGGCATCCACGGTGGACGTGTTCAGTGTTCCCAAGCGCCGCATGATTGCCGAGGTCAAGGACATGAAGGGCGCCAGCGGCGTCGCCGCCGACGAGTCTGGCGCGCGCGTCTTTGTTGCCAACAGCGACGCCAATGAGATTGCGGTGATATCTACAAAAACCTGGCAGGTGGAGAGCCGCATTCCGCTGAAGTCTTCGCCGGATGCGCTGCTCTACATTCCGGAACTCGGCCGGCTCTATGCCAGCAACTGGCGCGACCAGGCAATCACAATCATTGACGCACGCCAGGGCGGCGTTGTCGGAAGCGTGGTCGTGGGGGCGCGGCCCGAATACCTGGCTTACGATCCCGCCACCCGCCAGATTTTTGTTTCGCTGGAAGACACGCGCGAGATCGCCGTACTCGATGCCGAGCTGAAACTGATCCGACGTTATCCGCTCACCGCGTCAATGCCCACGGGACTGGCGCTGGATGCGAAGGGACGCCGGCTCTACGTTGCGGTTCGCCATGCCGTGGTTGAACTGGACGCCGATTCCGGCCGCGAGATTCGCCGCGTGGCCGCCCCGGACGGGATCGACATGCTCCAGCTCGACGCCTCCAGTGGCACCCTCTACGGCGCCGCCGCCGACGGCACCATCATGCTGATGAAGGCGGGGAACGGCATTTTCCAGGCGCAGCGCGAGTACACGACCGACGTACACGGTCACACCCTCGCCTTCGATCCAGCCAAGAAGATGATCTATCTCGCGGGCGGACGCGACGGCCGCTCCAAGCTCCTTATCCTGCGCCGCGTCGAAGCCAACGAGCCACCAACCAGCCCGCAAGTTGCAAGGAAGTGAGAAGCGCCGATCAGAAGCAGTCCGTCAGGGCGGCAGTCCATAGCCCGCATGCCGGTCACCAGCATCAGCTCTCCCCCGAGAAGCTCAACCATTGGTTAACTACTTAGACAACATCCTAGTCGCCCGGTGAATCTCCTCTGGATGCAAGCCCCTGGCAAGCAGGAGAGTACCAATGCGACGGCCGCCATTCATCCTGGCGATCCCACTGCTGCTCATCGCGGTCATTCTTGTCGGCTGTGGCGGAAACGCCAGCCCCGCAACCTCTTCGACTACGCCAACCCCGACGACACCGACATCACCCAGTCCGCCCAGCGGTGGCTCGGGCGGTAGCAGCGGGGCCTCGCCCTCCGCCCAGTACGTGTATGTCAGCGGCATCCTGAGCGATAACGTTTGGGCATATCGCGCCGACACCAACACCGGTGCACTCACTCTGGTTTCCGGATCACCGTTCAGTCCATCGTCCAACACGACCGCGCACATGCTGTGCGACAAGTGGTGTGGAGCGACGAATCGCTGGTTGACAGCTGATCCGCTCGGCAAGTTCTTGTTCGAAGACGCCGTCCTTGCCGGCGGTGGAGCCCTGTTCTCCTTTACCGTCGATCCCGCAACCGGCGCGCTAACCCAGGACGACGCGATCGCGGGGTTCACCGGCTTCCTGCAACAGATCGACCCGCAGGGGAGATTCCTCGTCCGCGATCTGGGTGGTCCGAACCAAACCACTCTGATGAACGTGATCGCCATTGATCGCTCGACCGGCCACCTCACGCAGGCCCCCGGGTCGCCCTACACCATCCCGACCAGCGGCAGCAGCAGCACCAGCACCTATGGCCCGGCCGTCAGCGCCAATCACGTCTACGACGACGTATCGGAGCGGAACGGCGGCCATTCCAGCATCTACGGCTTCAATGTCGGTGCGAACCTGACGCTGACCTCCGCGCCGCTCTCCCCGTACGACTCCGGCAACCTGTCCTCCTTCATCACCATGCATCCCTCCGGGAAACGGGTGTATGCGGCCTCGGTGACGTTCGTGAACACCGTCGGTGTCGCGCAATTTCAGCAGTACGTGGTGAACGCAGATGGCTCGCTAACCAAAACCGGCAACCCGGTGGTAACCAACTCGACCGGTGGCGGCTTCCTCATGTTCACGCCGGATGGAAAGTTCGCGCTCATAGGCGACGCCGCTACGCCGCCGTCCCCCGGGGTATCGAATGGCGGAGGAATTTCGGTGTACGCAGTTGACCAGAACACGGGTGCGTTGACCAAGGTCGCGTTTCACCCGGAACTCGGCGGCCAGCTGGCGTTCGATGCAACCG
>DASSIZ010000100.1 GCA_035691485.1 Terriglobales bacterium | reverse complement strand
TTTACAATGAAAAACTCTGAAACAGATAAGGAAAGCTCGACATGCATCGCTGGTCGCAATTATTCATTCCCACGCTCCGTGAAGCCCCGGCCGATGCCGAGGTCGCCAGCCACAAGTACCTGCTGCGCGCCGGTTACGTGCGCCAGCTCGCCGCCGGACTCTACTCCTATCTCTTTCTCGGTCAGCGCGCGATGCTCAAGATTACCGACATCGTCCGCGAAGAGATGGACAAGATCGGCCAGGAATTCTATCTCCCGGCGCTTCATCCCGCCGAACTCTGGCAGGAGAGCGGCCGCTGGCAGTTGATGGGCGACAATATGTTCCGCCTGCAGGACCGCAAGGGCGCCGATCTCTGCCTGGGCATGACCGAAGAAGAGGTCATGACCTCGATTGCGCGCCGCGAGCTGCGCAGCTACAAGCAGCTGCCGCAGATCTGGTA
The DNA here is from genome assembly GCA_035691485.1 of Terriglobales bacterium. Taxonomy (NCBI): domain Bacteria; kingdom Pseudomonadati; phylum Acidobacteriota; class Terriglobia; order Terriglobales; species Terriglobales bacterium. The sequence goes on along the minus strand of DASSIZ010000100.1, from coordinate 17,359 downwards.
CCAGATCCAGTCCAAGTTTCGCGACGAGCCTCGCCCCCGGTCCGGCCTGCTGCGCGTCCGCCAGTTCACCATGAAGGACTCCTATTCCTTCGACCTCGATGAGGCCGGGCTCGATGTCTCCTATCAGAAGCATTACGACGCCTACTGCCGCATCTTTGACCGTTGCGGGTTGCAGTACGTCGTGGTGGAGGCGCACTCCGGCGCGATGGGCGGTTCCCAGTCGCACGAGTTTATGGTTTACACCGAGGCCGGCGAAGACTTTGTCGTGAGCTGTCCCAGTTGCAAGTACGCGGCCAACCTGGAAAAAGCGACCTCGCGCCTCGATGCGGTCGAAGATTACCCGAATCTCGAGGACGGCCTTCCGCTGCCCGTGCACACGCCGGGGATGAAGACGATCGAGGACGTCGCGAAATTTCTCGGCGTCTCGCCGAAAAACAAAATGAAGACGCTGGCGCTGATGGCCACCGATGCCACCGCGGAGCCTGGCAAACCGCGCGAGATCCCTGTCGTTGCTTTCTTGCGCGGCGACCACTCGCTGAATGAAGCCAAGCTGTCGGCCGCCATCGGCACCGCCGACTTCCGTCCCATGCAGGCGGAGGAAATCCATGCGATCTTCGGCTCGCCCGCCGGATTCCTGGGGCCAATCGGATCGGAGAATTGGCACTACAAGGGAATCCGGGCGAAGGTGCTGGTGGACCGCGCGCTGCTCGGGCGCAAGAACCTCATTGCCGGCGCTAATAAAGAGGACTACCACCTGCGCAACGTAACGCCGCAGCGTGACTTTCCAGTCTCCGAGCAGATGTGGGCCGACCTGCGTTCGGTGGAGCCGGGCGAAGCCTGCCCCAACTGCGGCACGCCCCTGAAGGTCGCCAAGGCGGTCGAGATCGGGCACATCTTCAAACTTGGCTCCAAATACTCGGAATCGATGGGTGCGCGCGTGCTCGACAAGGATGGCAAGGAAGTCTTGCCTATCATGGGCTGTTATGGCATCGGCATCGAGCGCATCTTGACCGCTGCCATCGAAGAAAACCACGACAGCGACGGCTTCTTCCTGCCCCCGCTCATCGCGCCCTTCGAAGTCGTGGTCACGCCCATCAATGTGGCCGACGAGAAACTTCGCACGATTGCCCAGGACATCGCCGCAAAACTCGAGCAGGCCGGGCACGACGTCCTCCTTGACGATCGCGATGAGCGTCCGGGCGTCAAGTTCAAGGACGCCGACCTGGTTGGCATCCCCTTCCGTGTCAACGTGGGCAGCAAGAAGGTTGCCGAGGGCAAAGTTGAGGTGTTTCGCCGCTCGACGCGTGAATCCCAGGATGCGGGTATCCCGGAGATTATTGACATCGTCCACAACTTGATACGGAATAGGTGAAGTGTCAGCGGCCGGGAGGGGTACACCGGGATGAAGGCTCTTCGGGCAATCTTCGGCGTCGCATTCATTGTCGCCGTGGTGTGGACCGTGGTCGTGATCGTCCCGCCCTACTACCACAATTACGAATTGCAGGACACCATCGCCGACGAAGCGCGCATGAATACGTACACCTCTAAGCCTGTCGAGGACATGCGCGAATTTATCTTTCGCAAGTGCCGCGACCTGGACATACCCTGTAACCGCGATCGCATTCTGGTTCAGCGTGAAGGAAATGCAGTGATCATCACCGTCGATTACACGGTGCACGTGGAGCTGCCCGGTTACCCGTACGACATCAAATTTCACGACACAACACAAAATCGCGCTTACTAGCCAATGACCCGCGGCTCCCGTTACCACCGGGCTGCTACCATCGGCGCCGGCATGAGAATTGCCAACCTCAACGATGATTTACAATGGCCGCAGCGTCTGGCCTTTTTTGCAACTGTTCGTCCGCACCCCTTCGTCCACGGTGGCCGCTGGATAACGTTTTTGTCCGCGCCGCCGTCTCAATCAGGTGAACGAGTCGTTATCATGGAAGGGAATCGCGCCGCATCCGGCGCATGGCATCGTGGCAATTAAGCTCAAGCTTCCCCCCGCTAAGACCGTGGCGACGGCTGGACGTCGCTCGTCCCCACGCCCTGCCTCCCATTTCAGCTTCTCCGACCCGGTGGTGCGGATCGCGGCCACGTTTTTTCTGGTTGCCGTGGTCATTGTGCTCGGCGTATTCATCCGCTACTACGTCCAGTACCAGCACATCATCGACCGCCGCCTTCACGGCCAGATTTTTGCCAATGCGACCAAGGTGTACGCGCGTCCTGCCGCCGTTTGGGTCGGCGAAAGCATCTCCGCGGAAGAAATTGCGGCGCAGCTGCGCCGTGCCGGCTACATGGAAGCCGACAAGTCGAATGGCGTTGGCAGCTACCGCCTGCTGGCTCGCGGCATCGAGATCCACCCCGGGCCCGAGTCCTACCACAACCAGGATGGCGCCCTGGTTCGCGAGGCCGGCGGCAAAGTCGAGCGCATTGTCGGCACCGGCAGCTCCGAGGGCCGGGAGCTTTCCGCCTACGAGCTGGAGCCCACCCTCATCACGGCAGTCGATACCGACCAGCGCACCAAGCGGCAATTAGTGGATTACAAGGACATCCCCAAAGTCCTGGTGGACGCGGTCACTTCCATTGAGGATCGGCGCTTCTTCCAGCACAGCGGCGTCAATTATTGGCGTTTTCTGCAGGCAGGCTGGATCGATCTCCGCCAAGGCGGCGCGCGTCGCCAGGGCGGCTCCACCATCACCATGCAGGTCTCGCGCATGTTCTTTCTCAGCCCCGAGAAGACCATCAAGCGCAAGGCGACTGAAATGTTGATCGCCGTCGAGCTGGAGCAGAAGCTCTCCAAGGAGCAGATCTTCTCTCTCTACGCCAACCAGGTAGACCTGGGCCAGCGCGGTTCCTACACCATCACCGGTTTCGCCGAAGCCTCCCGCTCCTACTTCAACAAGGATCTGCAGAGCATCTCGTTGCCCGAGGCCGCGCTTCTCGCCGGTCTGATTCAGCGCCCCAGCTATCTTTCTCCTTATCGTCATCCGGAGCGCGCGCTGGAGCGCCGTAACCTGGTGCTGGAGGCCATGGTGGACACCGGCGCCATCAAGCGCGACCAGGCCGATAAGGCCAAGGCGACACCTTTGAAGCTGGCGCCTCCGAACGTTGAAGCCAGCGACGCGCCCTACTTTGTGGACCTGGTCAAGGACAGCCTGCTCAGCCGCTACAACGAGCATGACCTGGCGGAAAACTCCTACCGCATCTACACCACGCTCGATCCCGACCTGCAGAAAGCCGCGGCCGAAGCTGTGCAGGAAGGCATCAAGAAAGTGGATGCGCAGGTGGAAAAGCTGCGCACCCGGCGCATCAAGGTCGGCAAAGGCAAGAATGCGAAGACCGAGGTGAAGACGGCCCCCGGGCCCATGCCCCAGGTCGCTCTCGTCGCCGTTGATCCTCATTCGGGTGAGGTCCTGGCGCTGGTCGGCGGGCGAAATTACGGGTTGAGCCAGTTGAATCACGCGGTCGCCCGTCGGCCCACCGGTTCCGTCTTCAAGCCGTTCGTGTACGCGGCCGCGGTCAACACAGCGCTCAACGGCGATGCTTCCAACGCCATCACTCCGGCGTCGCTGATTGACGATTCGCCCGGCACTTATACCTATGGCGACCAGATTTACGAACCGCGCAATTACAAGGACGAGTACCACGGCGTCGTCTCCGCCCGTTTTGCGCTGGCCCAATCCTTGAATAATGCGACCGTCAAGCTGGCGGAGCAGGTCGGCTACGACAAGGTCGCGGCGCTGGCGCGCGCTGCCGGAATCAAGTCGGTGCAGCCGACGCCCGCCATGGCGCTGGGCGCCTACGACGCGACCCCTCTGGATATCGCGGGCGCTTACACCGTTTTCGCCAATGGCGGCGTGCGTATCTCGCCCACCCTGGCCAGTTCAGTCCGCGATGCGCACGGACAACTGGTGGAGAATTTCCAGTCCGACCGCACCCTGGTGCTCGATCCCCGTGTCGCCTACGTCATGACTACGATGATGGAGGGCGTCATTAACAACGGCACGGCGGCCGGTGTGCGCGCCATGGGTTTCAGCGCTCCCGCCGCGGGCAAGACCGGAACCTCGCACGACGGCTGGTTTGCCGGATACACCAGCAACCTGCTGTGCATCGTCTGGGTCGGCTTTGATGACTACAGCGATTTGCGTCTCAGCGGTTCCAGCACCGCCGCGCCCATCTGGGCAGAATTCATGAAGCGTGCGGTCAAGCTGCCCTCGTATAAGGACGCGCAGCCGTTTCAGCCGCCCGCCGGAGTGGTTGCGGTTCGCCTTGACAAGGCCACCAACCGCCTGGCTACCGCGGCTTGTCCCGACGATTATACGGTCGCGTTTATCGCCGGCACCGAGCCCAAAGATAGTTGCGACCAGCCGATGGGCGAGCATCGCGGCATTTTCAGCCGAATCTTCGGGGCGAATCCGGCCCCAACGCCGCCGGTCATCGGCTCGACGAGCAACACGGTTCGTCCCTCGACACCTGCGCCGGTGGTTAGTTCCGCGCCCACGCCGCAGGATTCGCAGGATAAAAAGAAAGGAATTTTTGGCAAAATAGTAGGTATCTTTAAAGGCGACGAAAAGCCGTCTTCGCCGCCGGCAAAGAAAGATGGCGGCAACAACCCTCACTGAGGCCGTGGAGCAGGGCCTGGGAGCCGTGCTCGGTTCACGGAGGTCTCGCCATGAAACGCCGTCAGGCACTGCTCGTGATCGCCGCTCTCGCCGCGATCTCATCGCTTTCGTTTACCCAGGAAGCACAGAATCCAACTGCCGGACAGCGGCCTGCGGCGCCAGTGCGCATCGGTCCTCCGCCGGCGACCGCGACCGCCGAGGAATTGGAAAAGCAGGCTGACCACCTGCGCGCCGAGAAATCTTACGCCGACGCACTCGACTACTATCGTGCGGCGATCAAGAAGGCGAATAGCGCTCCTTTGTGGAACAAGGTCGGGATCACGGAACTGCAGACCGGCCATCTCAAGGATGCGGCCAAGAGCTTTGAGCGCAGCATCAAACTCGATTCCAAGTTTCCCGAAGCGTACAACAATCGCGGCGCGGTGTACTACATCGCCGGTACCCAGCAACAAGCCCTGGCGGAGCAGAAGCATAAGTCCGTGCCTCGCGGCGCAGTCAGCAACTATCGCAAGTCCGTTAACTACTACCTCAAGGCGCTTGCGCTGCGCGAAGATAGCGCGTCCTATCACGCCAATCTCGGAACGGCTTACTTCGCGCTCAAGGACTTTCCTCAGGCCACGAACGAGTATGCACGCGCCATGGAACTGGACCCCGACGTCCTCGAGCACCGCTTCCAGACTGGAATCACGGCGCAAATGTCCTCGCCCGAGGACCGTGCGCATTACTCGTTTGTGGTTGCGCGCATGTATGCCAAGTCCGGCAACCTGGAGCGCGCTTTGCAATATCTGCGCAAGGCCATCGAGGATGGCTACAAAGACCTGGATTCCGTGTACAAGGACCAGGAATTTGCCACCTTGAGAAAGGACCCGCGGTTTTCAGAGTTGATGGCCCGCAAACCAACGGCGATTCCACAATAGGCGTTCCTTGGCGCCCCCGCTTTGCAATTCTTTACATATCGAAGAACAACTTTTTTGTCCCTCCCGCGTCTATACCAATGCCTCCTGAAAGCAACAGGTGAGTAAGGGGAAACGGTGACCCACCGAATGCTTATTCAGCACGCCCCAAGCGGGCATTCGGTGGGTTTTTTGTTGTTTCGTCTCGAACAACACTGTGAAAGATTGAACCTGGCACATTAGCTCTTCTGCGGCGTCCTGTCGCGCATGTAAGCGTCGAACACTTCGTCCAGTTTCCCTTGCGCCCTGAGGATGAACTCGATGGCGTCGCGAACCGCGCCGTGGCCGCCGGCATGTTCGGTAACGTAATGCGCCGCCGCCAGCACTTCCGCGCGCGAGTTGGGAACGGCAATAGCGAGCCCGCAGTGTTCCATCACCGGCAGGTCAATGATGTCGTCGCCGATGTAGGCCGCCTGCTCGGGCGAGAGTTTCTCGTCGCGCAGAATTTCGCGGAACACCGTCAGCTTGTCGGCGATTCCCTGGTGCACGTGGTCCAGGCGCAGGTCGCGGGCGCGTAGCGCCACGGTGTCAGAGATACGCTTGGTGATCAATCCCGTCTTCAGCCCGCCGAGCCGGGCGAGCGAGATGCCGGTGCCGTCGTGCGCGTTGAATCCCTTGGCTTCGACCACGTGCGGGCTGTTGATGGCGTAACCGCCGCGGGCGGCCATTTCCGCCGCTTTCTGGCTGGTCTCCTGGCGCGCCCCGGCAGGAGCGGGGAAGAACCAGAGGGTGCCGTCGGTCATGACGCCATCCACGTCCATCAACAGCAGCTTGATTTTGCGCGCGCGCTCTTCCGACATGGAGGCGATTTTAAACGAAGCCTAGAAACTGCCCTCGACAAACTCTTCGATCACCATCCTGGAAACCGCGTTGCAGTTGCCGCACCAGAGCAGCGTCAGGTTTCCTTCGGTGCTCAAGACCCCGACGCGCAGGCTCTCGCAGGAGGCGCAGCAGGTGGTCGGTTCGCCGGATTGCGGCTCGTCCACCTTCGCTGTCGCGGTGACGGTTTGTCCGGTCTTCACGGTGTTGATCTCGAAGGTGCTGCGGCAATCGGCGCAGACGTGGTTGAAGCAGCATTTCGGCTCACAGGAGTAGACAATCTCCGCTCCACCGCACTTGGGGCAGCGGATGATGTCTTTGAGGGAGAGAGCCATGCGCGGACGATGATATCAACTTGCGGAGAGAGAAGCGTCGAGTGGAATACCAGAAGTTTAAGAATAAGTAAACCTTAGACGACCCCCTCCCCCCATGCTACGCGCGAAGTCAACAACTTATGCCAGGTATACCTGGAGGAACCGCAGGTTACCTGGGACAAATGCTGAGTCGGTCGATTTGTCAAATAGTAACCAATAGCCAGTGAAGACACCAAACCCTGCGCGTGAGCGCATTGGGAGAGTACCCGGAGCGCCAAGGGTGCCGCAGTGACCTGGGGCACGGATGCCGGTGACGGCGCAAAATTTTACAAGGCGAACAATTGGCGAAAACGTGAAGTTCACTTACAATCAGAGAATGTCTTTCCGGGGTGAAAGCGCGCTGTCGTGGGCCCATCCGGTGGTCCGGGACTGGTTCCTGGCAAAATTCGGCAGCCCGACTGAACCGCAAGAGCAGGGCTGGCCGCACATCCTGGCCCGGCATGCCACGCTGATCGCGGCGCCCACCGGGTCAGGCAAAACGCTGGCGGCCTTTCTGGCCTGCATTGACCGGCTGGTGCGGCAGGCGCTAGCGGGCGACCTGCAGAACCGTACCGAGGTGCTGTACGTGTCGCCGTTGAAGGCGCTGGGCAACGACATCCAGAAGAATCTTGAAGGCCCGCTGGGCGAGATTCTGCAGTTGGCAGCCGAGCGCGGCCTGCTGATGCCGGAGATCCGCACCGCGGTACGCACCGGCGACACGCTCATGCACGAGCGCCGCGCCATGCTGCAGCGCCCGCCGCACATCCTGGTGACCACGCCGGAGTCGCTCTACATCCTGCTGACGGCGGAAAAGAGCCGAAAAATTCTGCGCGACGTGGACACGGTAATCGTGGACGAAATCCATGCTGTCGCCGGCGACAAGCGCGGCTCGCACTTGGCTCTCTCGCTGGAACGACTGGACGCGCTGATTGAAAGCAGCGGGAGACCCGCTCCGGTGCGAATCGGCCTGTCGGCGACGCAGAAACCGATCGAGGAGATTGCCCGATTTCTCACGGGGGAAAGCGCGCTGGGACCAGCCATCGTGGACGTGGGACACCGGCGTGCCATGGATCTGCAAATCGAGGTGCCGGGAATTGCGCTGGGGCCGGTGGCGTCGAACGAGATGTGGGATGAGATCTACGAGCGCATCGCGGAACTTGTCCGGCAGCATCGTTCCACGCTGTTGTTCGTGAACACGCGGCGGATGGCGGAGCGCGTGTCGCATCATTTGGCGGAGAAGCTGGGCGAAAACGCAGTCGCTGCGCATCATGGCAGCCTGTCACGCAAGCTGCGCCTGACGGCCGAGCACAAGCTGAAGAACGGCGAACTCAGCGTGCTGGTTGCGACCGCGTCACTGCAGCTGGGCATCGATATCGGGCACGTCGACCTGGTGATCCAGATTGGCTCGCCGCGCTCGATTGCTGTAGCCCTGCAGCGTGTGGGGCGCGCGGGACACTGGCGAGGCGCGATTCCGAAAGGACGGCTGTTCGTCACTACGCGCGATGAGTTGTTCGAGTGCGCCGCGCTCATTCGGGCCATCAAGCACGGCGAACTCGACCGCATCCTGGTTCCCGAAGCTCCTCTGGACATCCTGGCACAGCAGTTGGTGGCGACATGTGCAAGCTCGGGGAATTCGGTCGACGGTCGACGGTCGACGGTGGGCGAGAAAGCTGCCGAGGGTCTGTGGCCGGCGGGAGATGGCGATGGCGAAAGCGCGAGCTGGGATGAGGATGAGCTGTTTGTATTGATGAAGAGGGCCTATCCCTACCGCAATCTCACGCGAGCGGATTTTGACGCCATCGTGGACATGTTGTCGGAAGGGATTTCGGCGAGGCGAGGACGCTTCGGAGCCTTTCTGCATCGCGACCGGGTGAATGGACGGGTGCGGGCGCGGCGCGGAGCGCGGCTGGCGGCGATCACCAGCGGCGGAGCGATCCCGGAAAACGCGTTGTTCACCGTGGTCGCCTCACCGGAAGGAACCGTTGTCGGTACGGTCGATGAAGACTTCGCCGTGGAATCGCTGGCCGGAGACATCATCCTGCTGGGCAACACCTCGTGGCGGATTCGCCGCATCGAGAGCGGTTCCGGGCGCGTGCTGGTGGAAGATGCGCACGGCGCGCCGCCGGGAATCCCGTTCTGGCTGGGCGAAGCCCCGGCGCGCACGGCCGAGCTGTCCGAGCATGTTGCGAAGTTGCGCGAAGAGCTGAGCACGATGCTGCCGAAGACGTCTCCTCTGGCATTCTCGCCCCATTCGCCGGAAGTGGCCGAAACGATGGAGTGGGTGAAGCAGGAGTGCGGGCTCGACGACGCGGGAGCGGAGCAGGCCATCCAGCACCTGGTGGCGGGACGCGCCGTGCTTGGCGATGTGCCGACGCAGCAGAGGATCATCGCGGAACGCTTTTTCGATGAAGGCGGCGGCATGCAGCTGGTGATTCACGCCCCCTTCGGCGGACGCATCAACAAGGCGTGGGGACTGGCGCTGCGCAAACGCTTCTGCCGCAGCTTCAATTTTGAACTGCAAGCCGCCGCAACCGATGACGGGCTCAACATCGCGCTGGCCGAGCAGCACAGCTTCCCGCTCGCCGACGTGTTCCAGTTCCTGCAGCCGGAAACAGTGCAAGGAGTGCTGGAACAGGCAGTGCTGACCGGCGCTCCGGTGTTTGGGACGCGCTTCCGCTGGGACGCGACGCGGGCGCTGGCGCTGCTGCGTTTCCGCGGCGGCAAGAAAATTCCGCCGCAAGTGCAGCGCATCCTGTCCGACGACCTGCTGGCCACGGTCTTTCCCGATGTTGCAGCCTGCGGCGAGAACATCGAGGGCGACATCCAGATCCCGGATCATCCCTTAGTCAAGGAAGTGATGAAGGACGTGCTGCACGAGGCCATGGACCTGGACGGCCTGGTCAGGGTGCTGCGCGGCATCGAAGACGGCTCGATCCGTTGCCTAGCGGTGGATACGCCGGTGCCGTCGCAGTTCTCGCACGAGATCCTGAACGCGAACCCGTATGCATACCTCGACGACGCGCCGTTGGAGGAGCGGAGGGCGCGCGCGGTGCAGATGCGGCAGATGCTGCCGGAGTCGGTGCTGCAGGAGGTGGGCCGGCTCGATCCCGCCGCCATTGAACAAGTGCAGCAGGAAGCCTGGCCCGACGTTCGCGATGCGGATGAGCTGCACGACGCGCTGCTGACGCTGGTTGCGCTGCCCGAAAATCAATCTCGACATCCCGAGCATGGTGGCGATTCCGCTGCCGGAATTGATTGGACTTCATACCTGGAATCGTTGCGTACGTCGCATCGCGCCCACGTAGTGCAGGTTTCTGAGCCTGACACCCGGATCGAAGGCCCGCGCCACACCTTCTGGGTGGCTGCAGAACGTGTGCCGACGTTTCGGGCGATTTACCCGGACGCGCAGTTCGAATCCGAACCTGTCGCGCTCGGGGGCGAGCGCGCTCCAACCCGCTCTGACGCATTACTGCAAATGCTCACCGGATGGATGCAGCACATGGGACCGACGACGGCGACGGAAATGTCGCGGTTGTTGGCCGTTCCGGAAAACGAAGTTGATCAGACCTTGCTGCGCTTGGAATCCAGCGGCGCAATTCTCCGCGGAACTTTTCGTGTGGCACAGGCGGCCTCGCGTGTGCAGCCATCGATCCTTCCGACGGAATGGTGCGATCGCAGGCTGCTGGCGCGCATTCATCGCCTGACCCTGGGCGCGCTGCGAAAAGAAATCGAGCCGGTCACCGAGGCGCAATTCATGCGCTGGCTGCTGCGCTGGCAGCACGTCGCGCCCGGGTCGCAGGCTTTGGGCGAGCGCGGCCTGCTGGAAGTGTTGCAGCAGCTGCAAGGCTTCGAGGTCCCGGCGAACGCGTGGGAGCGGCAGGTACTGTCGCGGCGGCTAGCCGACTACGATCCCAAGCAACTCGACCAACTTTGCCTCACCGGCGCGATCGGATGGGGACGGCTTTCGCCGCATCCGGCCACGCTCGAGGACTCCCGTGACGGCCGGCGCCGGGTGATACCCACCAGCGTTGCGCCGATCACGTTTTTCGTCCGCGATAATGCAGACTGGATGGCGCCACGGCGTCCGGAATCCATCGACGAAGAGGCGCGCGGCCTCAGCCCGGGAGGACGCGAGGTGCTGAATTTCCTGCGCCAGCGCGGGGCATCGTTCTTTGCCGACATCGTGCGCGGCACCGGCAAACTGAAGTCCGAGGTGGAGACGGCGCTGTGGGAACTGGTGGCGGCCGGACTGGTGACGGCCGATGGCTTTGACAACCTGCGCTCGCTGATCGATCCGCGGCGCCGCGCAGGGCAGGGAAGCGGACGGGCGGCGCGCCCTCGGCACTCCGCCGGGCGCTGGTCGCTGCTGTATCCCGGAGAGCAGGCGGAGCGCAATAAATTGGTGGAGGCCACGTGCGCCATGCTGCTGGCTCGTTACGGCGTGGTATTTCGCGAGCTGCTGGCGCGCGAAGCCATGCTGCCGAAGTGGCGCGAACTGGTGCAGGCCTTCCGCCGCATGGAGGCGCGAGGAGACATTCGTGGAGGCCGCTTTGTCAGCGGCTTCGTCGGTGAGCAGTACGCTTTGCCGATCGCGGTGGAGTCGTTGCGCGCGCTGCGCAAGCTGCCGGCGACGGGCGAGGTGGTGACCATCTCTGCCGCCGATCCGCTGAACCTGGTGGGCATCATCGTGCCGGGCGAGCGAGTGCCGGCGATTTCAGGAAAGACGGTGAGCTATCGCGATGGCGTAGCGGTGGCTGGCGAAGAGCGGATGATGGCGGCGGAGCTGTCCACGCCGATTGCGGCTGGCGGAGACTAAGAGCGAACGTCCGTTCCAACCTGGTCCGGCGGCGAGATTTGCCGATCAGCTGCGATGAGCCGCCGGCACTTCCGTATTACAATCCTCGGTTCGCAATCTCATCATTTTTCGAGCAAGGACGTGTCATGCCTGAACTCGCAGCACAACGCAATGAAACTCCGGCGCCGCTGGTTGCACTCACTGAAGACGAGCAACTGTTCCGCGACAACATCCGGCAGTTTGCGGAGGAAAAGGTATCGCCACTCTCGCGCGAGATGGACGAGAAGGGCGTGTTCGAGCACTCGCTGATCGATCAATTCTTCCATCTCGGCCTGATGGGGATTGAAATTCCGGAGCAGTTCGGCGGCGGAGCGGGAACCTTCTTCGAGGCGATTCTCGCGGTCGAGGAACTATCGCGGGTGGACGCCTCGGCCGGAGTCGTGGTGGACGTGCAGAACACGCTGGTGAACAACGCACTGCTGCGCTGGGGCAACGAGGAGCAGAAGCGGCGTTACCTGCCGAAGATGGCGAGGGAAACGGTGGGCGCCTACGCGCTGAGCGAGGCGGGCAGCGGCTCGGACGCGTTTGCGTTGACGACCAAGGCCGAACTCAAAGGCGGGGACTACGTCTTGAACGGGCGCAAGCTGTGGATCACCAACGCCAAGGAAGCGGGACTGTTCGTGCTGTTCGCGACCGTGGACGCCAGCGCCGGATACAAGGGCATCACGGCGTTTCTTGTGGAAAAGGATTTTTCCGGGTTCACGGTGGGCAAGAAAGAGGACAAGCTGGGGATCCGGGCGTCGTCCACGTGCGAGCTGATTTTGGAAGACTGCCGCGTGCCGAAGGCGAACGTGCTTGGGGAAGCGGGCAAGGGATACAGGATCGCGATCGAGACGCTGAACGAAGGACGCATCGGAATCGGCGCGCAGATGATGGGCGTGGCGCGCGGCGCATGGGAACATGCTCTGAAGTACGCGCAGGAGCGAAAGCAGTTCGGCAAGGCGATCGCGGAATTCCAGGGAATCCAGTTCCAACTGGCGCAGATGGGAACCGAGATCGAGGCGGCGCGCCTGATGGTGTACAACGCGGCGCGGATGAAAGATGCCGGCATGAACTTCGTGAAGGAAGCGGCCATGACCAAGCTGTTCGCGTCGCAAGTGGCGGAGCGGGTGTGCTCGCTGGCGGTGGAAATTTATGGCGGCTACGGCTTCACCAAGGATTACCCGGTGGAGAAATATTTCCGCGACTGCAAGATCGGCAAAATCTACGAGGGCACTTCCAACATGCAGCTGGCCACCATCGCCAAGCTGGTCCTGGGCGGAAAGTGAAATGGAAAATCGGGAAGTGAAAAAGTTCAATTGGGTAATTGGGTAAAGTAAGTGGTTCCGCACCGACTTTACCCGTTCCCGTTCTTCCTTTCTATTTTGTGCACCTCCCCTTGTCCGGACATGCCCGCTGCAATAGACTTTCCATCGTCCCCAGCGACTTCCATTGACGGGAGTATTCCGTGGAATCTACGCGCATGGAGCAATTGCTCGACATGTCGGCGGTCCATGCCTTCTACATGAGGCTGCTGGAGGAGACGCTCCACCATCCCGTGCCGGTGCCTCAGGAGGTGGTGAGCGCCGCCTCCGGAGGCGCGGAGGCGCAGTCGCAGACCATCCTGGAGCGCTGGTTAGACCTGCTCGACCTGGCGATCACGCCGACGATGATCCGCGACGCGCTGAAAGAATCCACTACCCGGGAAACCGCGGAAGCGCTACTGCGCCACTTTGTGCGTAAATCGTCGCCTTCCGATCCTGACCGCGACAAGACCGACTTTGTGATCACCTTCCTGTATCGGGCGGTGGTTCCACCGGCACGGCAGATTGCAACAGAAATGAACGTGGATGAGCCGTCGGAGTTCGAGGAGGAGATTTACAAGATACTCGACAGTGACGAAACCCGGTCGCTGCCGGAAGAGCATCGTCAACTGGTGCGCGAGTTTCCCTTTGTCCAGCAGGAAGTGGAGGATTACAAGCACTTTGATCAACTCATGGACTCGGGAGTCATCCAGCGAGCGCGCGAACTCAAGCAGCGGTTTGGCGTTTCGTTCTACCATCCTCGCGTGCTAGCGACGATCGCCGCCTACAACGTGTACTTCGGCAGCCGCTTCGATCATTTGTTCAAGCAGGCGGCGGGGCAGATCAAGAGATTCGCGAGCAACGTGCAGCAGCAGGGCGGCAGCATCATGAGCCGGGTAGACGGGGACGTTACCGTGCAGCATCTGACCGAAGTGGAGCAGCACGAAGGCGAGATTTTGCATTCGGACTACCGCGGAGCGCAGGAGCAGCTCCGGAAGATATCGGTGTTGAAAAAGGCGGTGGATTCTCGTACCGGCGCGCGTCCGCATGGTCCGGCAGCCGCGGTGGCGGCGCACGCGGCGGCATCGTTATCCGGCAGCGGACAGCTTCCGCACGTGCCGGAAGCGGGGGACCCTGTGCCGGGGGGCGTCGGCATCGAACTGGGCAAACTACGCGCCATCGAGGACTCGATTCGCAACTTCATCCTTGCCGCCGATCCCAATGCGGCCAACGTGGTGCCGCTGCACAACGGCAACTTGTCGCTTACCAATGCCGAGGTCGAAGCCTACCGCACTAACTACGGTGCGGAAAAAAGCTTTCGCTCCGATTACGCGGCGGCGGTTCGGCAGGCCATCGCCATCTACGCGCGCATTCAGGTGGAGCTGCAGGAATACAACTCCAAGCTGGGTTCAGCTTACTTATGGAAGCCGCATGCCGACTCGCTGGCGTTTCTGATCAACAGCGCGCAGAGACTCCAGGAGCAGTGCGGCGCGGTATTGAGCGTCGCGGAGCAGCGCGGGCTGGCGGACAAGGTGAATACGATTACCGGAGCGCTGCAGAAAATGCGGCAGCAGCTCCACCTGGCGGCCAAGGCGCTTCAGGAAAACCAGAGCTGAGTGGTGAGGGGCTGTTTCGAGTCCCGTTTACGCATGCGCCGCGCCGGTTTGGATCAGCAGGTGAATCGCTGTTTGCAGCCGCTCGCGGTTCGACGGCGTCATCTCAGTGAAACGCACGCCCATACCGATGAGCCGGTGTACCGCTGTGACCTCGCCGCGGGCAAAGATCTGATAATCGGCAAGGTGGACAAGAACTTCGACCCGCGATCCCGGCGGCAGCGGGGATGTGGTTTCGACATAGCAACCGCCGAGGCTGATGTCGTCCAGCGTAGTCCAATGTGAGGCGTGAGAGCCGATCTCCTGGATCTTCGCGCCGCCGCTCGCCATGTAGCGCAGCTCTTGGCGTCGGTTGTTTAGTCCCCCGCCTTGCACAGAAGCAATCCCGATTGGCGGGCGCTGCATGACGGCCGGAGCAGCAGCCGCGGCAGCGGCGAAGGTACGGCTCGCAGCGGGCGATCCCCAGGTGAATTTTCCCGCCTCCAGGCACAATAGGCCTACCTGGCCTTCCTGTGGCGTTCCTTGCTTCCCAACCCAGACGACTCGGAAGCGGGCCTTTTCGGTTCCCAGGCGCAGACCAATGGTTTCGCCAGGCCCGTTCCAGCAGGGCAGCCCCTTAAGACGAACGCCGTGTTGGCTGACATCGACCGTCCACGCCGTCCGGTTAACCGGCTTGCCGGCGCTGTCCAGGCCGAATACCCGCACGGGCAACTGGTGCGAGTTCCTGCGCTCAACTCGTGTCTGCAGCATGTTGGGATATCCCGCTCGCGGCCCCTGCCGCGAGTACACCGGGGGAGAAGGATGCAAGTGTGGGTCAGGAGCAGTTAAGTGTCAATCGTTCAACGGTCACAAACTGGAAGGCATTGGTTCTACTCGCCTTGGTTAGTCCCAGTGGTTAAGGGCATGAATTTTTAACTACGAGGGTAAAAATTTGACATAATGCTTCGCACCTGTGGGGAGGCCCGGCCATGCACGCAATTGCCGCTACCACGTTTCGCGCGCCGGATCCGCGGCGCATTACCATTGTAAGCAACGACACGAAACTACAGCCTGAAATCCAACAGTATCTGGAGCCGTATTTTGAGGTCCGACTGCTCGATTGCTGGTCGCAGCTGGCAGTGGTGCAAAGCGAGACGAGCCTGGATGCGGTTCTGCTGGATCTGGACGCCCAGGGAATGCCGGCGGCCAATGCCCTCGAACTGCTGACTAGGCTGCGCGGTATGAACCGGGACCTGATCCTGATTGCCTTCACGCGCAGCCAGGACCAAGGGTTGCGGCTGACAGCAGCTAAGGTTCCGGTGGACGGATTCTTTGCCGGCCCGCTGGATTTCCGTGAGGTCCAACTCGTGCTGGATCGAGCCCTGGAGAAACGCGCCATGGAGGTTGAAAACCGTCGGGTGACGGAGCAGATCTCGGGCCGGTTCTCGTTTTGCGAGCTGATCGGTGGCAGCGAGCCCATCCGCCGGGTGTATGACGCCATTCTGCGCGTGGCCCAGAGTGATGTCACGGTGGTGATCCGAGGCGAAAGCGGAACCGGCAAGGAGCTAGTGGCGCGCAGCATTGTCACCCTGGGACCGCGTGGCGAGAAACCATTCATCAGCCTGAATTGTGCCGCCTTGCCGGAAGCCTTGATCGATTCCGAGCTCTTCGGGCACGAAAAAGGGGCCTTCACCGGGGCGCACGCTTCGCGGCCCGGCCAAATTGAGCTCGCCGACGGCGGCACCCTCTTCCTGGACGAAATCGCCACCCTGGGCATGGAGTTGCAAACCAAGCTGTTGCGGGTGCTGGAATCGCATACCGTGCAGCGGCTCGGGGGGCGCACCACCAAGCGCGTGGATTTTCGACTGCTGACCGCCACCAACGAGAATCTCGAAGAGATGGTCCGGAACGGACGATTTCGTGAAGACTTGTACTACCGGATCCACGTCGTGCCTATCTTCATTCCGCCGTTGCGCGAACGCCGCGAAGACATCCCGCTGCTGGTGGACCATTTCCTCCGCCTCTACTGCGCCACCAATCGCCTGCCGCTGAAGCGGATCGATCCGGAGGTGATCGAGATCCTGGAGGAATACACCTGGAAAGGCAATGTCCGGGAGTTGGAGAACCTGATGCAGCGCCTGGTACTGATGGTGCAAGGGCCGGCAATTCTGCCCAAGGACCTGCCGCAGCAGTTGTTGTACCACAGCACGGCAAAGCAGGAATCACTTCTGATCCCGGAAGGCGGTATTGACTTTGACGAAGAAATCGCGCGCATCGAGGTCGCCTACCTGCAGGCCGCACTGCACCTTGCCAACGGCAAGAAGGTGGGTGCCGCAGCCATGCTGCATATTGATCCGCAGAAGATGAAGTATCTGTGCCGCAAGTACAATATTTGACCGCTGAAAAATTCACCCCGAAGCGATGAAAGTTTATTTTTTAACCGTAAATTTTTAACCTAAGCTCGGTCAATTTTTAACCTGTCACCATGGGACGAGCGCGGCATAGATTCTATGTTGTTGATTCTATGTAGAAATATTCTCGCCTCGTGCGTAGTTCTGATTTGGCATGAAGGTTGCTATTATCCGGGGTGCGAAGCGAGTTCGCTAGACTAAATAAAAATTGTGGGGGATGTGATGCAAAAGAAATCTTTGATCAAGAGCCGGGCAGCAGCGAAGAAGGCTCTCCTGGCGTCCAAGAGTGGTAAGTTGGGGAAGGCCAGCGCTGAGCACAATGTAGGCCCGGCTGGCACCATCGGCCCGGCTGGCACCATCGGCCCGGCTGGCTCCGTAGGCCCGGCTGGCTCCGTAGGCCCGGCTGGCTCCGTAGGCCCGGCTGGCTCCGTAGGCCCGGCCGGCTCCGTAGGCCCGGCTGGCTCC
>DASSIZ010000099.1 GCA_035691485.1 Terriglobales bacterium | reverse complement strand
GGCCATCTTCGAATTCCAGACCATGATCTGCGAACTCGCCGGCATGGAAGTCGCGAACGCCTCGATGTACGACGGTTCCACCGCGACCACCGAGGCGGCGATGATGGCCGCTCGCGTGATCGGGCGCCGCGGCGCCGTGGTGGCTCGCAGCGTCCACCCGGAATACCGCGAGGTTCTGGCCAGCTACGCCAAGAACCAGGGCATGCCGATCTCGGAGGTCGCCTACCTCGAGAGCGGCCGGATCAACATGGCGGCGCTGGAAAAGGCGATCACCGAGGACACTGCGTGCGTGCTCATCCAGTCACCGAACTTTTTCGGCACGATTGAAGACGTGGCAGCGATCGCCGACATTGCCCATCGCAAGGGCGCGCTGCTGGTGGTGGCGATTGCCGAGGCGGTCTCGCTCGGGATCGTAAAGCCGCCGCAGGAGGCGGACATTGTCGCCATGGAGGCGCAGTCGTTCGGCGTGCCGCTGAGCTTCGGCGGACCTTATGCCGGCGTCATCGCGACCAAGGAAAAATTCGTTCGCCAGATGCCGGGCCGGCTGGTCGGGCAAACCCAGGACAAGCAGGGCCGCCGCGGTTTCGTGCTCACGCTTTCCACCCGCGAGCAGCACATCCGGCGGGAGAAGGCGACCTCGAACATCTGTACCAACCAGGCTTTGATCGCGCTGATGGCAACCGTCTTCATGACCGTGTACGGGCGCGAAGGGCTGAAGGAACTGGCGGTACAGAACCTGGCAAAAACCGCGTATGCCGTCGAGCAATTCGGCAAGAGCACCCAGGTGTTGTTTCAGGGCGCGCCGCGTTTCAACGAATTTGTCGTGCAGACCGGCGATGATCCCAAGACGCTCAACGATCGCATGCTGGACCAGAAGATCATCGGTGGGTTGCCGCTGAAGAAGTTCTATCCCGAGCTGGGCAATGCCTCGCTGTGGTGTTGCACGGAACTGACCCGCAAGACGGCGATTGACGCAGCCGCGAGAGGGCTGTCAGCGCAAGGCGCGCGAGAACGGGGCGTTTTGGAAGCGCCGGAGGTGGCGCGATGAGCGGCAAGATCAGGAAAGCCACCACGCACGTCAACCAGAATGAAGGGCTGATTTTCGAGAAGTCATCGCCCGGCAAGAAGGGATACAAGCTCTCCCAACTCGACGTGCCCGACGTCAATCCATCGAAACTGCTGGGCAACTCAGCCCGCCCGGACTTGGGGAACATGCCCGAGGTCAGCGAGATCGAAATCATCCGCCACTTCACCCGCATCTCGACGTGGAATTACGGCGTCGATACCGGGCTTTATCCGCTGGGCTCCTGCACCATGAAGTACAACCCGCGGATCAACGAAATCGTGGCGCGCCTGGACGGTCTGGCCAATGCGCATCCCTACCAGCCGGAGAGGGTGTCGCAGGGAGCGCTGCTCATCCTGCAAGTGCTGCGCAAGGCGCTGATGGAAATTTGCGGCATGGAGGCGATCACGCTTCAGCCGGCCGCCGGCGCGCATGGCGAACTCACCGGAATCCTGCTGGCGCGCGCCTACCTGCAATCCAAAGGCGATCCACGCAAGAAGATCCTGATTCCAGACTCGGCGCACGGCACCAACCCTGCCACCGCGGCCATCGCCGGTTACGCGGTAGAGAATCTGAAGTCCAACGCCCGGGGGATGGTCGACATCCCGTCGCTGGAAGCTCAGATGAATCAGGATGTCGCGGCGCTGATGCTCACCAACCCCAACACGCTTGGCGTTTTCGAGCAGGACATCCACAAAATTGCCGACATCGTCCATCGCAAGGGCGGCCTGGTCTACATGGATGGCGCCAACATGAACGCGCTGGTCGGCAAGGTGCGTCCGGGCGACTTCGGCGTGGACGTGATGCACCTGAACTTGCATAAGACGTTTTCCACGCCTCATGGCGGCGGTGGACCCGGCTCCGGTCCGGTGGCGTGCAAGAAAATTCTGGAGCCTTTTCTGCCGGTCCCGGTGGTCGTCACCAAGAAAGACGGCTCGCTTGGGTTCGATTACGATCGCCCGCAGTCGATCGGGCGGGTGCGCGCCTTTTACGGCAACTTTGGCATGCACGTGCGCGCGCTGGCCTACATCATGGCGAACGGCCGCGACGGCCTGTTGCAGACCACCGAAGACGCGGTGCTCAACGCCAACTACATTCGCAAGAAGCTGGATGGCGTTTACGATCTGCCGTACTCAACGCCCAGCATGCATGAGGTCGTATTCAGCGATCACAAGCAGACAGCCAAAGGTATCAAGACGGGGGACATCGCGAAGCGGCTCATCGATTATGGATTTCATCCCTACACGGTGTCGTTTCCGCTGATCGTGCACGGCGCCCTGATGATTGAGCCGACGGAAAGCGAGTCCATCGAGGAATTGGATTTGTTCATCGATGCCATGAAACAGGTGGCGCAGGAGTGCGAGTCCGAGCCGGAAACGGTGATCAACGCACCGCACACGACGCGCATCTCCCGGCTGGATGAAGTCCGGGCCGCGCGCCAGCCGATCCTGCGCTGGAAGCCGCAGGCACAATCCGCGAAGGGCGATTAAAGCAACAACCTCAAAGAACACTCAGCAGCACGAAGGCCGGACGAACACAGTCCGGCCTTATTCTTGTCGGTAGTGGCCCTTTGTGTCCTTGGTGGTTATGATTTCTTGGACGTAACGGCAAAGAACGCCGCGGCTTCCTGGTGAACGTGCTTGCCGTCGCACTTCGGGCACTTCACCTTGCCCTTTTCGTATTCACTAAGGGTGAGAATCACTTCAAATTCTTTTTGGCAATCTTCGCAGAAGAATTCGTAGCGAGGCATGGGGCACCTCCGCGCGGAAGAATTCTAACCGCCGGGCATAGCGGGTGCAATCCTCATCGAGCGCTGCTGCGGGATTGTGAGAGCTGAATCGGGAAGCACTCTCAGGCTGTGAGTGCCAGTCGGTTCGCGGCGCGAATGACTTCGGTCCTGAACTCGCGAAAATCCGCGGGCCCAGGACCGGTTTCGTTCTCGGCTACGGATTTGCTTCGCTGAAATCTACCGACGCGCTGGTGTTTTCCCAGTCGAACTTCATCACCCCGGCATTCGGGCTGCGCTTGTCGAAGGAAATGGTGAACTCCTGGACTGTCGCCGGGGTCTTCGCCGTCTGCATGTCGATGCGGGCCAGGTCGGATGCCTCGCCCGGATAGGGAATCCCCCACTGCCCGGTCTTCTTGCTGATGATGAGTTTCCACGGCCCATTCTCGGCCGGCAGGATGTACAGCGTGTAGTTGCCGGCGGGGACCTTCGTGTTGCCAACCGTGAGATCGGCCTGCGTGACGAAAGAAGTAGCTTCGTTGGCGCCGGCCCTCCAGACTTCACCGTAGGGCACGAGACCGCCGTAAATCTTACGCGGCTGCCCGCTCTTCGGGTCGTTGATCTTGGGACGGCTATAACTGATAGTGATCGTCTTGCCATCGTCGAATTTGAAGCTTGCTGTGCCCGGCGGGCTAGGACGCTTGGATTTGTCCTGCTGCGCGCTGCTCTGCAGGGTGAGAGCTAGCATCAGGCTGCAAGCTGCGATTCCATACCGGCTGGACCGTTTCATCGTGCCTCCATCGTCAAAATTTTTCTGAGGACTCCGCAACCATAGATGCACGAACTCGGCCCCGCGGTGACACGCTATCTGTCGCTTCCGTACAATTACCGCATGTCGGTTTTTGA
>DASSIZ010000098.1 GCA_035691485.1 Terriglobales bacterium | reverse complement strand
CTACGAGGGCGTGGATATTGCGCATCTGACCCAGGAAGTTCATCCGAAGAGTCCGTACGAGCTGAATGTGATGCGCATTACCGTCGATGGCAAGCCAATCGATGACCCGGGCCGCAGCTCTTCCGACATCCAGCGCTGCACCGACGTTGCGCTGGACAACGCCAAGATCCAGTTCCGCTTCGACAATCTGGAGGCCCGGCGGCGGCTCGGCGTCGCGGCGAATCCAGTCGCCGTGGCGGTGAGCAACTTAGGCGGCGGTCCTGCTGAATCAGTCGTGCATTTCCGGATGTACAGCAACTATACGAGCTTCATCAAGCTTGCTGAAATCCGCATATTCGAGCAGCAGCAATCCTTGGAAGCCGCGCCGCTCAAGATCATCGCGGTCGACAACGCGGGTCTTGCGGAATGGCATCCGACAGCAGAAATGCTCACGGGCCCGGCACGCGAACTCAAATACCTGCTGCGCGCCTATGACTCGAAGGGTAATTTCGACGAAACGGACGCGCGCCCGCTGCGGCTGTACCGCGAGCCATCACCTGGAAACGTCGCGGCTTCCGACGGGCCGTCAGCAAGCGAGCTGCTGGCCGCCTACGGCGAGAACGACTTGACGCGCCAGCAGATCCCGCTCGGCAACGGCACGGTGAAGGTGCACGGCAGCGGGATACCCGCCGGGCACACGGTTTGGGTAGCGGGCCGCCAAATTCCTGTTGATCCGAAGGGCGACTTCGCTGCGGAGGAGATCCTTCCGGCTGGCGCACATAGCGTCGAAGTCGCGGTTCTCGATGATGCGGGCAACGGCTCGTTGTATCTTCGCGACCTGGAGTTCAAACGCACGGACCTGTTCTACGTCGGCGTTGCCGACTTGACGGTATCGAAGAACAGCGCGAGCAGCCCGGCAACGCTGCAGCAAGGCGAAAATAATCCACAACCCTACAATTCATCGCTGGACGGCCGGCTGGCATTTTACTTGAACGGAAATGTGCACCAGAACTGGCGGTTGACGGCGAGCGCGGACACTCGCGAAGGCCCGGTGAAGGATCTGTTCAGCAACTTCCTGGCCAAGTCGCCCGATTCGTTATTCCGGCGCATCGATCCCGACTATTATTACCCGACGTTCGGCGACGACGGCACAGTGCAAGAAATGGCGCCAACTTTGGGCAAGTTCTACGTCAAAGCCAGCAATGGCGAGAATTACGGGATGTGGGGCAATTTCAAGGTCGGGTATCTGGATAACGAGCTGGCCCACGTAGACCGAGGCTTGTACGGAGCTAACGCGCACTACGCGCCCGAACCCATCACCAGATTCGGCGAGCGACGGCTCACGGTAGATGGATTCGCCGCCCAACCGGGAACGCTGGCGAGCTATGAGGAATTCCGCGGGACAGGCGGATCGCTCTACTTCCTGCACCACCAGGACATCCTGACGGGCTCTGAGCGCGTGCGCATTGAAATCCGCGATAAGGCCTCCAACATCGTCACAGGGGTGGTCAACCTGCAACCCAACGTGGACTACGACATTGACTACCTGCAAGGGCGGGTGCTGCTTTCGCAGCCGCTGTCGTCGACCGCTGACGACAACTTGCTAGTTCGCACGAGCGGCTTGAGCGGTGACGAGGCCTTCCTGGTGGTGCGTTACGAATACACGCCAGGTTTCCAAACGCTGGACCAAGTCGCCGTCGGCGGTCAAGCCCATTACTGGCTCAACGACTACGTTCGGCTCGGCTTTACGGCCGATTCCAACGAGGGCGACTCTTCCAGCAACCTTGGCGCCGCAGACCTGACGTTGCGGAAGAGCGCCAATTCCTGGTTCAAGTTGCAGGCAGGCCGCAGCACGGGTCTCCTCTCTCCCTCACTGCAATCCAATGATGGCGGATTCGGGTTTCAGGGTCCCAGCGACCAGTCGGTCACCGACGCGAAAGCGGGCGCCTATCGCGCCGACCTGAGTGTCGGCCTGCGCGATTTCTTCGAGGGCCGCGACGGTCGCGTCACGTTCTATAAGCAGCACCTCGATGCCGGTTACTCGGCGCCGGGACAGGCCACGATCAAGGACACCGAGCAATACGGTGGAACGTTCAGGATGCCCGTGACAAGGAGCTTGAGCTTTGCGGCCAAGGGCGATCAGAAAATCGAGAACCAGGGGCTCGAGACCCGGGCGCTCGAAGTGGATGTGGCCTACAAGCTAGCCGAGAGATGGACCGTCAGCACGGGCGTGCGCAACGACCTGCGTGAGGACCATTCGCCGGTTGTTCCCCTGACGCAGATCCAGGGCGAGCGCACAGACGCGGTCGCGCAGGTGAAGTTCGATTCCAGCGCTTTGTGGAGCGCCTACGGCTTCGGCCAGCGCACGGTCGCGGTAAGCGGCGGCCGTGAGAACAATGATCGCATCGGGATGGGCGGCTCCTATCGCCTGACGAAACGCTTCCGGATCGACGGGGAAGCGTCCGGCGGACACCTGGGGCCCGGTGGAAAGGTCGGCACTACCTTTCTCTATTCCGAGCGGACCAGTTATTACCTGAATTATTCGCTTGAAAACGAACGGACCGACAACGGGCTGCTGCTGCACGGGAGCCAGGGCAACCTGGTTTCGGGCGCAAAGACGCGGCTCTCCGACAGTTCCAGTGTGTACGTCGAGGAGCGTTACCAGAATGGCGGGTCCCTGAGCGGACTCACGCACACCACCGGAATCAACTTCGGGGGGAAAGAACGGTGGAATTTCGGCGGCAGCGCGGAGGTTGGCAAACTGCGCGACTCAGAGACCGGCGCCGAGACTGATCGCAAGGCGACAGGGGTCCACATGGGCTACGGCGTGGCCAAGATACAGTTCTCGAGCGCGATCGAGTTTCGCCGGGATAACGCGCAACAACTCGACGGCACACATAACGAAATGACGACATGGCTGTTTCGCAACAATTTCAAGTTGCAAGTGACGCCGGACTGGCGCTTGATCGGCAAGCTGGACCACTCGGTGAGTGATAGCTCGCTCGGCGAGTTCTATGCCGGCGGCTACACCGAGGCCGTGGTCGGCTACGCGTACCGTCCGGTGAGGAACGACAGGCTGAACGCGCTGGTCAAGTACACGTACTTTTATAACGTGCCGACCACGGGTCAGGTGGGATTGCAAAACACCGCGGCCGAGTTCCTTCAGAAGAGCCACATCGCGGATCTCGATGTGAACTACGACCTCACGGCGAATTGGTCCCTGGGAAGCAAGTACGCGTACCGCATGGGACAGGAAAGTCTGGATCGCGTGAACCCGAATTTCTTCAACAACCCCGCCCAGCTTGCGGTGTTGCGCGTGGACTGGCGGTTCCACAAGGAATGGGATAGCCTGGCGGAGGTGCGAACGCTTTACCTACCGGATATAAGTCAACGGCGCCGCGGCGCGCTGGCCGCGATCTATCGCCACATTAGCAAGAACCTGAAGGCCGGCGTCGGCTACAACTTCACCGACTTCTCCGACGACCTGACGGATCTGAGATACAACCACAAAGGCGTATTTCTTAATGTCATCGGGACCATGTGATTCTCGCGTGGCTTTGCGGCACCTGGAAAACCGCGGACGGGCGCCAACTCTCCTAACATCAACGCACTGGGTGGAGTAGCAAAGGATCGTGGGTAGGCATCCCGACGGGCGTTTAAGGAAAATCTAAGTTGTGTGTTATGATGTTTCTGCGGGG